>NZ_JBBODA010000012.1:0-173833 GCF_038002705.1 Paenibacillus sp. FSL H7-0716 | reverse complement strand
GAACCCGGAACTCCGGAACCCGGAACCCGGAACTCCGGAACCCGGAACCCGGAACCCCGGAACCCGGAACCCCGGAACCCGGAACCCCCGGTTTCGTAGAATCCACCATCTTTCGGACTCAGATGACGTTATTAGCCAAATTATCGCCTTTTCAGCACAGTTTCGGACTCCAGTGACGCTATTGCTCGAAAAGAAGCTTGTATTTGCTGTTTTACAGGGTGATAGCGACTATGGGGTCCGATAGAATTCAAAAAGTGTGCTGAAACTGCGAATAAGGTCTTCTGAGTCCGCTGGAGCTACTGAGTGGAATGGAGCTGCTGAGTCCGCTGGAGCAGGTGAGTCCGATAGAGCTACTGAATCCGAAGGAGCTGCTGAATCCGCTGAAGCAGGTGAGTCCGATAGAGCTACTGAATCCGGAGGAGCTGCTGAATCCGATGAAGCTACTGAGTCCGAAGGAACCGCCGAGTCCGATAGAGCTGCTGAATCCCGCGATTGGCGGTTTCAATCCACTCGACGTGGGTGCCCCAGAGCATCCTCATGACTTACAGGACACCCTGTTGTCGTGCAGACTCTACTGCCCAATACTCCCCGCAGATTATTAAGAATTGTCCCCTTGCTGTTGACAATATGAACGAAATCTTTATAATTAGATTATAATTCATACTAAGTTAATCGGAATTCTAATAAATTAAAATAAATTAAATGATAAATATAATTATAGGAGGATGCGGCAATGGAACGGAATATTGTAATCCGGCATAACGGAGAAGAATTGACGGCGAGCATACATTACCCGAACAAAGAGAAGGGAACCTCTTCGCGTTGCAAGGATAGACTGCCATTAGCCGTGATCTGCCACGGATTTGTGGGGAATCGGATTGGCGTAGACCGGATTTTTGTGAAGGCGGCTCGTGAGCTGGCACAAGAGGGATATATGGTTATTCGTTTTGATTATGCGGGCTGCGGCGAGAGCAGCGGGAATTATGGCGGCGAAGACATGGAATCGATGATCGCTCAGACTAGAGCAGTACTGGATTACGGAATTAGCTCTACTGATGTGGACCCACAGCGCGTGACGCTGATTGGCCATAGCCTGGGTGGCGCGGTGGCGCTGCTGACAAGTATTCGCGATCGCCGCGTGAAGAATCTCGTGTTATGGGCCTCTGTTGGTTATCCTTTCAATGATATTGTGAAAATTGTAGGGCGGGAGGCTTATGATCGTGCTGTGAAGAATGGATCAGCCGATTATGTGGGCTACTCGTTTACGCCGGTATATTTTAATTCTTTGGCGGCTTTTCAGCCCTTCCAAGAAGCGAGCAAATTTAGCGGCGATGTACTCGTCATTCATGGCACCTCTGATGATGTCATTCCGGTGGATTACGCTTTTCTTTACCAGAAGCTGTTCTGGACACGTCCCGAAGGACGTTGCGATAAAGAGATCATTTTTCAAGGGGATCACACCTTTTCTTCTGGACCGGCACAGCAGCAGCTGCTTAAGCGGACTATAGAATGGATGAACGAACAAGAGCATCTGCAGACAGAGTGGCAGAATTGGATGATTTAGGAGAAGGTTTTTATTCGCATTAACTTGCAATAAGCGGTAAAATAAAGATGCACACCATATACTGGGTTATGGAGGTTGGCATCCTATGAAATTACCGTCATTTTTTATTGCGCACGGTTCTCCGCTCCTCGCACTGGAGGATAACGAGTATACCCGTTTTCTGGAGCGGCTTGGTCAAGAACTTGAAGCGCCACGCGGTATAGTAGTTTTCTCAGCGCATTGGGATAGCCCTGAACAGCTACTTACCGTTGATGAACTGCACGAGACACAGCATGACTTCTACGGATTCCCTGAAGAAGTTTACACGCTGACCTATCCGGCCCCGGGCGATCCGGCCCTAACAAGACGGATTTCTGAGCTCTTCAAGGATAACAATCTATCACATCAGCCCGTTCTGGGGCGAGGACTCGATCATGGAGTCTGGGTGATACTGAAAAAAATGTTCCCCAACGCCGACATTCCGGTAGTCGCTTTATCCGTCGATTCCCTGCGCTCTCCCAAGGAGCAGTATAATATCGGGCGGATGTTAGCACCGCTTCGTGACGAAGGCATACTGCTGATTGGAAGCGGTGGACTTGTTCACAATTTGCGGATGCTAAGTGAAAGTGAGCAGCCTGAGGATTGGGCACTTGAATTCGATGCCTGGATTGCCAAGGGACTAGAAGCCTGGGATTTGCCTTCACTTTTTGCGTATGAGAAAAAAGCTCCACATGTACGCGATGCGGTTCCTTCTTATGGAAGAGAGCATTTTGCACCTCTCTTTTACGCGATGGGAACAGCGGATGGCAGCAGGAAGGCAGAGCGGATTTTTCAGGCTTATCAGTATGGGACATTAAGTCTGAATTGCTGGAAGCTAGACTAACTGAATGAATAAGAGACCCGCAGGGTGCAGCCGCAATGGCTGTACCCTTTTTTTAATATAAGAATTTATCTATTCCATGCTATAAAATTTCCTTATGCTTGCTATGAAAAAAGGGAGAAGGTGATCAAGACAAATGGGACTGACTGTGATTAAATGGAAGGAATCAGTGAGTTTCATAAAACGTTTAGGAGGAACTACAAGCTTATGAAAGTAAATTGCTCTTCTTCCCGTCTGTTATCTGCCATTGTACTGACCACACTATTGCTCTCCGCTTGCGGAACACAGAGTGCAAATAATGAGATCACCCCGACACAGCAGCCTACCGCAGAGCCCACGCCTATCGAAACGATTCAACCCTCACCTACTATTGATCCCGCTGCTGAGCTCGTATCCGGATTAACAGGTCTTCCAGTTTCTGAAGACAGTCTTCCACGTCCCTTGGCCGTAATGATAAATAATGCTCCTGCCGCCCGGCCGCAATCGGGGGTTAGTGAAGCAGATATTTTGTATGAGATTCTTGCCGAAGGTGGCATTACGCGGTTGATTGGTATTTTTCAGAGCCATACAGGTGTGGTGAAAATCGGACCGATTCGCAGCATCCGCCCCTATCTACTGGATATTGGCGAGAGCTATGGTGGTGTGACGGTTCATGCCGGTGGGAGTCCGGCGGCTTATGCCATTTTGCAAAAAGAGAAAAAAGAAGATATGGACGAGATCGGCCGTGCCGGAGCTTATTTTTGGCGGGATAAAGCGCGAAAAGCACCTCATAACCTGTACAGCAACGCAGCCAAACTGCGGGAAGGTGCCGAGAAGCTTGGGTTTGCGCAAAGTGTGAAGGTGCCCGGGTATCTTTTTAATAATCCAGACTACATACCGGCAGACGGAGAGAAAGCCGCTGAATTTAGCATAAACTATCTGCTCAAAAGTTATAAAGTTGACTATAAATATGATCCTAAACGTCAGACCTATCAGCGTTATGTGAATGACAAACCTCATTTAGATCTAAATAACGATAATCCGGTGGAAGCGGCCAATGTGATGGTTATAGGAGCCGATCATAAAGTGCTTGATGATGTCGGAAGACTTCAGATTGATGTGGAGCTTGGCGGGGAAGCGTTGCTTTTTCAGCGGGGACAGGTCACCAAAGGCAGATGGTCGCGTGAACCAGGGGATGTGATCCGCTTTGTGAGGGATGGAAAAGAAGAGCTGATGTATCCAGGAATTACCCATATTTTGGTGGTCCCTAATGCGCCTTCATTTAGCAGTCATGTGGTATATGGCGGGGCGGATGGTACAACATAAGAAAGTCGGAATATCCAGTGTTATACAGATTTGTGTTCGGAATAATGGGTATGTGTTAATAGAGTGTAAAAAAGTTCATTTCTATAGCTTCTATACCTTGTACGGATATGATAAGATAACAAGGGTTGTCATTCATTTTCATGCTTTTTACATATGAATGGCTCTGTATTCACGGTAATTTTATGTAAAGGGGTTTAAAACAATGAAGTTGAGAAAAAAGGACATATTCTTTGAGACGCTGGAAAATATGGCCGATACTATTGTCCAAGCTGCAGATTATTTTGCTCAGAATATCACTGATCTCCGGAATAATGTCGATAATTTCGCTGCAGAGATGAAAAAGTACGAATCCCAATGTGATACTTACACGCACACCGTCATCAAAGAATTGAACAAGACGTTTATTACGCCGCTTGAACGTGACGACATTATGGACTTGATCACAAGCATGGATGATGTCATCGATGGTCTGGAGGCATCCGCCTCACGTTTCTATATGTACAACCTTCTTGACCCGGATGAATACATTGTACAATTCGCCGAAATCCTTCGTCAGTGTGCTTATGAAATCCAAAAAGCGGTTCATTTGCTCTCCCAGAAGAAATTGTTGGCGATCCGTGAATATACAATCCGTCTGAATGACCTTGAGAATCAAGGGGACGAAGTGCTTCGTATTTGTACTAAGGTCCTGTTCGAAACTGTAAAAGACCCGATTGAGCTGATTAAACGCAAGGAACTGTATGAGCGGCTCGAGACCACTACAGACAAATGTGAAGATGTAGCCAACATGTTGGAATCGATCATCATGCGCAACTCATAAGGGGTACTAGAATATGGAAACATCTATATGGATTCTTGGAATTGTTATATTTCTCGCGCTTGCGTTTGACTTTATCAATGGATTCCATGATACGGCCAACGCAATTGCTACCTCTGTCTCAACACGTGCCTTAAAACCGCGAACAGCAATTATTATGGCAGCACTGATGAACTTTGTTGGGGCCTTGATGTTTACAGGTGTGGCCAAAAAAATCGGCGGAAGTATCACCGACCCGACCTTGCTTGAAAATGGGTTGGATATCATAATCGCCACGCTGATTGCTTCGATTATTTGGAATTTGATTACTTGGTGGCTCGGGATTCCATCCTCATCGTCTCACGCACTGATCGGCGCTTTAGCGGGTGCAGTATACGTGGGAGCAGGCTCAGCACACATCAATTGGGGCGGGTTTGTGGAAATTGTCGAAGGACTGATTTTCTCCCCAATCATTGCGTTTGTTATCGGTTATATTATCATGACCATCCTGAAATGGATCTTTGCTAAGCGTAGTCCACATACGGTCAACAAGGGCTTCCGCTCTATGCAGGTCCTTACGGCAGCGTTACAGTCGTTCACACATGGTACAAATGATGCGCAAAAAGCGATGGGGATCATTACTTTTGCACTCGTTACCTCAGGACGTCAAGAAACTATGGATGTTATCCCTTTGTGGGTTAAGATAGCTGCAGCTACGGCTATGGCGCTCGGTACCTCCATTGGCGGTTGGAAAATTATTAAGACTATGGGCACGAAGATTTTCAAAATCGAACCTATTAACGGTTTCGCGGCTGATATTTCCGCGGCATCTGTTATTTTCTCAGCAACGCTGCTGCATTTGCCAGTAAGCTCAACGCATGCGATCACATCAGCGATCCTCGGGGTTGGCTCTGCCAAACGTTTCTCTGCAGTGAAATGGGGAGTAGCCGGACGTATTGTGGTCACTTGGTTCATCACGATTCCAATCAGTGCGGTATTAGCAGGTCTGATTTTCAAAATCATTTTTTAAACACCCTTTAATAAAGATGTCAGTTAGCCATTGGGCTGCGGACATCTTTTTTTGTTGTTTGGACATGAGGAGAATGAAGAATATACGGTATAAATCCCGTAGAAATGGTGGAATTCGGCGAGGGGGAGGAATATACGGTATAAATCCCGCAGAAATGACGGAGTTTGGCGTCGGAGGGAGAATGTACGGTATAAATCCCGTAGAAGTGACGAAGTTTGGCGTTGGAGGGAGAATGTAAGGTATAAATCCCGTAGAAATGACGAAGTTTGGCGTTGGAGCGAAAATGTACGGTATAAATCCCGTAGAAATGACGAAGTTTGGCGTTAGAGGGGAATGTACGGTATAAATCCCGTAGAAATGACGAAGTTTGGCGATGGATGGGGAATGTACGGTATAAATCCCGTTGAATTTACCAAATTCGGGGATGGTGACAAAAAGAAGAGCATTATTGCCCTAGAATTGGAGACACTTCGTCGAAGAAGCAGAAAGAAAGGCATAAATGCCTTAGAATTGGTGAACTAGCGTCGAAGAAGCAAAAAGAAAGGCATAAATGCCTTAGAATTAGTGGAACAGCGTCGAAGAAGCAGAAAGAAAGGCATAAATGCCTTAGAATTAGTGGAATAGCGTCGAAGAAGCAAAAAGAAAGGCATAAATGCCTTAGAATTGGTGAACTAGCGTCGAAGAAGCAGAAAGAAGGGCATATATGTCTTAGAATGACGGAACCTGAATTGTATGAAGTTGGACCAGCCCAACTTAACACATTTCAAGGGAACCCAGCGCGTCTTTATCCAGTTCATCGTAACGTAACCTAGCCTAGCCCAGTCCAACTTACCTTATTTCAGCAAAAATCCAGCGCACCGAAGTCCAACTCTGCACAAAGTAACCTAGCCCAAATTAACTCAGCCTAGCCCCACGTAACACATTTCAACGGAACCCTGCGCACCTAAATCCAGTTCATCGTAACGTAACCTAGCACAAATTAAATCAGCACAGTCCAACGTAACACATTTCAACGGAACCCTGCGCACCTAAATCCAGCTCATTGAAAAGTAACCTAGATCCAACTAACTCAACGCAGCCCAAATTAACTCAACCCAGCCCCACGTAACACATTTCAAAGGAACCCTGCGCACCTAAATCCAGTCCATTGTAAAGTAACCTAGATCCAACTAACTCAACGCAGCCCAAATTAACTCAGTCCAGCCCCGCGTAACACATTTCAACGGAACCCAGTCCAACCCAACCCAACCCAACCCAACCCAACCCAACCTCTTCCTTTCTCCCTGCTTTTCTGCCGCCAATGAGTACCGATATATTCACAATTCCTGCCCGGAACTTCACAGTTCCGATGCAAGGATTGCATCCCAATCCCACAAATCTACTACCAGCCCAAAGTAAAACATATGTTACTTACGGTAAATGAACGCTAGGCGATGGATTCAACCTTTTACGAATTCAAGTTCAGTCTGCTTACGATCGAAGGGTTATTTACCATCCCTAATGAGCACTTTTTCACCAACTAATTAGTAAAAATAGCGATAGTAATTCACAGCTATGAATTCATCTCACTCATAAACCCGATACCGACAGCAGAGAATAAGGACAGCTCGCCCCCAGCGCAACCAACCTTACACAAATGAATCGAGCATTAACGAACGACGTAGCACCAAATGTTTCTTAGTCTAGCTTGAGCGGTGCTGCTGGCTATGTTTTTTGCTTTTTGGAAGACTTGTCTTCTTGCTGTACAATAGAGGCGTGGAAGAAGATGAAGCGGAGGAACATTTATGATACGTACACTTGTTGTCACACATAAAGGTGAGGTGCTGACAGAGATCCCTCTGCAAAATATCCGGCTGGAGGATTATGCTTGGATATGGGCAGATTTTGCTACGCCTACGCCAGAAGAAACGCTTTTGCTGGATCAATATTTTCATTTTCACCCCTTGGCGATAGAGGACTGTATGCATGTATTGCAGCGGCCGAAGCTGGATCATTACGAGAATGTGCAGTTTTTTGTGCTGCATGCGCTGAATGAGCGGACGTTGGATGCTGAGGAGGTTGACCTATTTTTAAGCGCGAACTTTCTTGTCTCCTATCACCATCAGGAAAAAGCAGAGATGAATGAAGCGTGGGAACAAGTGAAGAGCGAAATACATAGTCGAAAAGGCTGGTCGGGTGGGCCGATGGCAGCTGCGTATACGGTGATGGACAAGCTGGTGGATAAATATTTTCCATGTCTCTACAGTTTAGAGGACGAGCTTGCGGATCTGGAGAGCAGCGGTAGCAGTGAGTCGGTGGAGGAATTGATGAGCCAAGTGTTTGGCGTGCGCGGAAGGCTGCTCAAAATGCGGCGGACGATTGTGCCAATGCGCGATTTGATGTACCGGATCGTGAATTCACAGCATGTCCAGAGCAACGGCGAGGAACGGATTTATTTTGGCGACATTTATGATCATCTGCTAAAGCTCTCCGATATGATTGAGGCTGATCGGGAAATGACCGCGGATTTGCGTGACAGCTACATTTCACTCAATTCCAACCGGATGAATTCGATTATGAAAACACTAACGGTAATCACGACCGTATTCATGCCGCTGACGCTTATCGCCGGGATCTACGGGATGAACTTTGTGAAGATGCCTGAACTAGAGTGGAAGTATGGTTATTTTGGTGTGCTGCTGTTTATGCTGGTAGTTGGTTTTGGGATGTTCCGATGGTTCCGACGGAGTGGCTGGTTTAAGTAAGAATAGAGCAGAAAGCGCCAACAGCAAATCTCTTTCCCGCGAGAATTGCTGTTTTTCTGGTGCATAGCTAGAAAACGTCACCGCTATTTGCGGCGACGTTTTCCGGTGGAAGAAGTAGAGCGCCGGCGAGTAGTTGTAGTAGATTTGCGACGGGGTGAGGTGGAACGCTTTTTTTTGCGGCGATTAGGACTGTACAGGGCGGCATCCTCTTCGGCGGCTAGTGCGCCTGCTGCGCCTTTGTTTTTACCGAAGCTACCCATGAACAGCTTAACCATTGGAGCCATCTGCTGGAAGCCGGACATCACCTTTTGTACTTTACCCATAGAGTTTACGATCCCGTCAATGCCGCCCATACGATCGATGATACCTTTGATTTGCTCCATATTCCCACCAATTCCGCCACCGCCTCCTAAGCCGCTGAGCAGTCCGGCAAGCCCGCCGCTTGCCTTTGTTGCAGCTTCAGCTGCAGGGAGCGCCAGCGCAGTTTCGGTGGCAGCTTCTGCTCCTAAAGCAGGAAGGATTCCGGTCTCACCTGGGAGAGCTGAGGGCGCATATGAACTGAGGCCAGGGTAGGCAGAGGCATTATACGAATCGCTCAGTGAACGCTGATTCCGGCGGGAATGATTATAGTAATGATCAGGCATAATATCACATTCCTTTGTTAGTGGTCTGCTATACTGTATGTCATGGGCGAACATACGGTATAGACGAATGCCCGGGTAATAGGGATAGGAGCGGAAAAGGGCGTATGCCTATAAACAGGCTAAAGTAGTGAAGAAACCGTGTACGAGCTTGATTTTCGGCGCTTTTGTAGTACTATAGTGTAGGCGATAATTCTTATGTAGAGAAAAATACTTGTATTGGGGTACATAAATGGTGTGCGCGTGGGGTGGACGTTTGTCCATCATTTTCGTTCTTTACAGCGTGAAATCGTTAATGCTTGAAAAATGCGCTCCAGTGCAATATAGTAAAGGCAGGATAGTGACATTAGGTTGATGTTTCCGGAGCTAGTTTTGTACGGAGCTTAATCAGAGAAACTAATGCTGATAGAACTTTTAGGGGATGAAAAATTGATGCAACTTAAGAAGTTAAATGATAAAAGTATAGACCAATTATTTGAAGCCATTTTAACATTAAAGAATATGGAAGAATGTTATGTTTTCTTTGATGACTTGTGCACCGTGAACGAGATTCAATCGCTGTCGCAACGACTGGAAGTAGCGCGTATGCTCGGCAAAGGCTCGACCTACAATCAGATCGAAGCAGAGACAGGAGCAAGTACAGCTACTATTTCCCGTGTAAAACGTTGCTTGAACTACGGAAATGATGGTTATAAATTAACGCTGGAACGTTTGGGACGCTAATTTATGGTACCGGGCGTACTTATTATCAGTCACGGCTCCCGCGACGAGGTTTGGGTGTCGATCGTGGAAGAGGCCGTAAGCGAATTATCGCTAGATGAAGAGATGCCAGTGGTGGTCTCTTTTTTAGAGCTGGTAGAGGGCCGTCTGATTCAAGATGGAATAAATGAACTGGAACATGCAGGGGTCACAGATATAATTGTGATCCCATTGTTCGTTTCCTCGGGAAGCACACATGTCGATGAAATAGAATATGCACTTGGGGCTAAACCTGAACCTGAACGTGAGACCGATTTAGAGCCGTTCCACGTGAAGGCTAAGGTTCACTATGGTTATCCTGTCGACGATGACCCGGACATCGCTGTGATGATCTGGGACAAGCTTCGTAAGCTGTCTACGGAACCTGAACGTGAGACAATTCTGCTGGTGGGTCATGGCAGCATCTATGAGGGCTTCCGCCAGCGTTGGCAGCAGGGTATCTCTTCACTGGCAGGACGTGTACGTGAGGTGAGCGGCGTAGCGGCGGCCGATTACGGTCTGCTGAATCCGGACAGTGTAAGAAGCAAAGTGGAGTATTGGCAGGAGCAGGGTCACGAGGTGTTGGTGGCGCCGCTTTTTTTGAGTGAAGGTTATTTCACTAAACATGTGGTTCCGAACAGACTTAAAGGGTTAACCTATAAGTATTCTGGCCAGACGCTTTTGCCGCATCCGCTTCTTCCGCATTGGATTGAGAGACAGGTAGAGACACTCCTCGAACAGATTCGAAAAAAGAGTTAAAAAGCTTCCTTTTTAGTCCACTTAATCATGAAAAATAGTGCCCATTTCCGTGGATAATACGGGATTTGCTGCATAGACATATATATAGTTGTTTTTGCCTAATAAGGTGTCGTGAATTGTTGTATAATGGAATATTTACGATTAATGTCCTCTGACATTGATTGTAGTGGTCCGAATTAGGTATAATCAATTAGGTTATTCTATTATAAAAAACAGGTGGCGTTCCGGTAATGAAAACTGCGAGATTGATTTATAATCCCACTTCTGGACGGGAAGAAATGAAGAAGCGGCTCGCCGACATTTTGGACCGGCTGGATACGGGTGGCATTGAAGCCTCCTGCCATGCAACGACCGGAGAAGGCGATGCTATGTTAGCTGCTGCGGATGCAGTAGAGCGCGGTTATGATCTAATCATAGCAGCCGGTGGGGATGGCACTTTAAATGAGGTTATCAATGGTATGGCGGAGAAACCTAATCTCCCCCCGCTTGGCGTATTGCCGCTTGGGACTACCAATGATTTTGCACGTGCGATGGGGATTCCGAAGAATTGGGAAGATTCCGTTGATTTGATCCTTCGTCAAGAGTCGCGTCCGATTGATATCGGTAAAGCCAATGATCGTTATTTCATTAATATAGCAGGCGGTGGCAGTCTAACCGAACTGACCTATGAAGTTCCCAGTAAGCTGAAGACCATGATAGGACAGCTTGCGTACTATTTAAAAGGTATTGAAAAAATGGTCAGCCTATCTCCTCAGGAACTAATCATTCGTGCCAATGGGCAGGAGGTTATTCATGATGAGTTCATGCTGTTCCTGATTGCAAATACGAATTCTGTCGGCGGCTTTGAAAAGCTTGCTCCCGGCGCTCGAATCGATGACGGTCTGTTAGATGTTATTGCGGTTAAAAAATGCAACCTGGCAGAGTTTGTCCGTTTGGTTAGATTGGCCCTTCGTGGCGAGCATTTGCAGGATAAAAAGGTTGTGTATTTCCGTACGGATGCAATGGATGTAATTTCTCCAGGGCATGTCCAATTGAACTTGGATGGAGAACTTGGCGGAGAGCTGCCGGGTCGTTTTCGGATTTTGCCGCAGCATCTGCGGATTTTTGCTCAGAATAATTAGGTTATTTGAAAGTAAGAGTGTGGGATTATACAGTGATGATAATGAAAGAAGTGAACAATAAATAATGAGTAAACACCGCAGTGGACGCAGCACCAGCCGCCCAGCCGGCAAGGCGCCTGTCGCCGGACTGCCTGTGAATAAAAATGATGAGGTTATGCTCGATATTATCGGCATGACCCATGAAGGTGAAGGGGTAGGCCGCGTAGAAGGCTTTACCCTTTTTGTGCAGGGAGCCCTTCCCGGAGAGAAAGTCTGGGCAAGGGTGCTCAAGACCAAAAAGCAGTATGGCTACGCCAAACTGCTGAATATAGTAGAAGCGAGCAGCGCCCGCATCGCGGCGCCTTGCGAGATCTATGACCAATGCGGCGGCTGCCAGCTGCAGCATATGGACTACACCGCACAGCTGGCGTGGAAACGGCAACTGGTGGTGGACAACCTGGAGCGGATTGGGAAGCTTCGGGTGGCTGGTGGCGGGAACAGCGGAAAGAGCAAAGAGAATGAAGCTGGTAGAAGTCAGACGGACAGTGCCAACGATGTTGGCATCGCGGATGGTACGACTGATGGCGCTGGAGTGGCTCACTCGGATGGGATTTTTGTCCGCCCTACACTCGGCATGGACGAGCCTTGGCGCTATCGCAACAAGGCTCAGGTGCCGATTGGCGTAACAGAAGGCGGCCTTGTGGGCGGCTTCTACGCACGCGGAAGTCACCGTATCATCGATATGGAAACCTGCTTGATTCAGCATGAAGATAATGATGACGTTGTGCGCAAGGTGAAAGATATCGGCAGAGAACTTGGCATCTCTGCTTATAGTGAAGAAACCGGCCGCGGCCTGCTGCGCCATGTCGTCGTGAAGAAAGCTTTTCGCACCGGTGAAATGATGGTCGTTCTTGTAACCAACGGCCGCGACATCCCACACCTGGACGCCTGGATCGGCAGCATCCGCGAACAGCTACCGGATGTAGTCAGCATCTGCCAGAACGTCAACACTCAGCGTACGAATGTCATCTTCGGTGGCGAAACCCGCGTCCTGTGGGGCAGAGATGTTATCTATGACTACATCGGCGATGTACAGTTCGCTATCTCAGCGCGTTCGTTCTATCAAGTGAACCCGGCACAGACCGAAGTGCTGTACGGTAAAACCGTTGAATATGCCGGACTGACTGGCAATGAAACGGTTATCGATGCCTATTGCGGCATCGGTACGATCTCCCTCTTCCTGGCGCAGCATGCAGCTAAGGTATATGGTGTGGAGATTGTACCGGAAGCTATTGAGGATGCCCGGGCGAATGCGAAGTTAAATGAGATGAAGAATGTAGTGTTCGAGGTTGGTGCCTCTGAAGATGTCATTCCGAATTGGAAAGAGCAAGGGATTACGGCGGATGTTATCGTGGTCGATCCACCGCGGAAGGGCTGCGACCCGCGGTTACTTGAAACGATCCTTGCAATGAAGCCGGAGCGTGTGGTGTATGTGTCGTGTAATCCATCGACACTAGCAAGAGACTTGCGGGTGCTCGAAGATGGCGGATACAAGACAGTGGAGGTAACTCCGGTGGATATGTTCCCGCATACGGTGCATGTGGAGTCGGTGGCAGTGTTGGTGAGGAACCCTTGTCAAGTAGACACTAAATAATTGCTATAGTTTTAGTGATAGTACCAGAAAAGAAATGGGCAATTTTAATTCCACTAACAGAGAACTATAAAAGAGCCGCGAGTTAGACGAGCGTAGCCCCTAGGCTCCACCATAAATAAACCGCCCTGTTCGCAATGTTGCTAACAGGGCGGTTTGCTATGTCATAGAGGGCAGCATGAAAGTTAGCAGTCAACCGGCACTCTACAAGTTATCTTGCACGTTTTTAAGGCTAACTTATTAATAGAGCAGTTACACAAAATTACTCTGCTACAACTTGTTTGCCTGCAATCCGGCCGAATGTGAAGATATCAGCGATGGCATTACCGCCAAGACGGTTTGCACCATGAATGACCCCTGTTACTTCACCTGCAGCGAACAGCCCAGGGATGACCTCGCCTTTTTCATTCAATACGCGAGTCTTCTCGTCGATCACCAAGCCGCCCATTGTATGGTGAACGGAGGGTACAGCTTTTTCGATGTAGTAAGGGCCTTTTTCAAGAGATTTCAATCCTCCGCGATGTTTGAAATCAAGGTCTTTACCTGTTTTCGCATAATCATTTACTTTATTAATCGTTTCTTTCAAAGTGTTCACGTCAATTTTGAAAAAATCAGCCGCCTCTTCAATCGTATCGGCTTTAAAGAGCAAGCCTTGTTTAACGAGTTGATCGTATTCGTCTTGATGAACTTCGATCGTTTTACCAATATCCTCAATGCCTTGATTCCATAATTGATACGTATATCCACCCGTTTGGGCAAGAATTGCTTTAGAAATAACGTCACGACGTTCTAATTCCTCAACGAAGCGCTTGCCTTCTTGGTTAATCAGGATCGCACCATCGAAGCGGGAGTCTGCAACCAGGGAAATAACACCTGTCTCAGGATTACAGATTGGATACGTTTGAATACTCTCCATGTTTGTCAGTTTGGCGCCAATCGTTTCTGCCATAACGATACCGTCACCTGTAGATCCTGGTGTATCGGTAGTCATATATTTTTCATCCATTGTAGGGTTATACTTCTTACGCATCTCTACATTGGATCCAAAACCACCGGTAGCGATGATGACGCCTTTGTTCGCATGGAATGTGATCTTGTCGCCAGTACCCGAAGTCGCAGTTACACCTGTTACTTTGCCGCTTTCGTCCTTCAGCAAGGTTTCGGCTTTCATATTCGTTTTGATCGTGATTTGATCAGCGTCTGTTTTGGCTTTTAACTTAGTAATCAATTCAACACCTGTATGACCTACAGGAATCAACGCACGTTTTCTGGAATGGCCTCCAAATTGGAACAGATGATCAGGCAAGAACTCTACCTTGATATCATCGCGCAGCCATTCGGCAGATGCTAGAGCATTGTCGGCAAGAATACGAACCATCTTTGGATCCCCGAGGTTGTCTCCGCCTTTCATCGTATCATTATAGAACAAGTCAGCCGTGTCATCTGTGATGCCAAGAGCACGTTCAACCCAGTTGTCAGGCGCATTCATCTCACCACCGGAAATCAATGTGTTGCCGCCAACAGCTGGCATTTTCTCGAGCAGAACTACATTAGCTCCAGCGCTCTTCGCTTCGATAGCCGCACTAAAGCCAGCACCCCCGGCACCGATGACGACAACATCATAGGTTTGCTCGACTTCTTCTTTGTCTTTGCTTCCACTGACTGCAGCGCCAGCGACAAGGGTAAGTCCAGACTTCGTAATTGCATCTTGAATGGCTTCGAGATATCCTTTGCTTGTAACTGTAGATCCGCTAATGGCATCAACTTTTGCGCTGTTAGTTGCCATGACATCTTGCTTGAGCTGCGTATAAACAGGTTCTGCAAGTACTTCATTTTCCTTATGCTCTGTCACTTTAATGTCAGTGATCTTGTTATCTAATAAGGAGACTTGTACTTTAATATCGCCATGTTTACCTTGCCCAACTCCTTCAAAGACTTGAACTCCGTTTGCATCTGAAGCGGGCTCTGCATCTTTACTGCCGCAAGCAGCAAGCGTGAACATAAGACTGAGGACTAGTAGAATAGATAACAGCTTTTTCGTGTGAGTTCGCATAATATCTCCTTCATTCTGTTGTGGATTGGTTACATACACTAGGGAGAGGAAGATTTGCTAGGCAAATCCTTTATCTCTAGCCTAGACATGAATGTTATTTCATGTGAAAATATGCACAAGACTTATTATAGATTTAGTACAGCATTATGTATTTGCACAGATTAGTGTTTTTTTGTCTTTTTCGGGCATGTAAGAAACGGATATTGTGAAGGGCTATGATTACAATGAAATCAATTCACTTAAAAATTACGTTAATCGCAGGAGGCTGCTTCTTGCTGCTGTTCGTTGCATTGCTTGTAACAATATATTTGGAGATGAACCATACGGTTGTCCCTTTGAATAAGAACTTAACGCAGCAAGTGGTTACTGCACGCAGCGACCAGATTGATTATTGGTTTAATCAGCGCATTGGAGAGATAGACATGCTTGCTTCTCTAGCTTCGGACCATCAGTGGACACGAGATGAATTGCTGCAAGAGTTCGATAAGTTCGAGGCGAAGAAGAAAGTAGAGTACGAATCCATACGCGTGGTGGATATTCACGGAAATTCCTGGTCAGCAAGGGACAAGCCTTTTTCGATACTAAACCGACCCTACTATCGAAAACTGCTGAATTCAGATTCCAATTATGTGGTGAGCAATCCGATCGTATCCAAAGCGAATGCAGCCGAAATCGTCGTCATTCTTTATCGCGTGAATCCATCGGTGAATGATGAGGTAGCTTATATTGCCGCAGCCGTCTCCGTCAAGAAGATGAGGGAGATTGCTCAAGATGTAATGCTATATGACCAGTCAGGCCAGCTTATCGTCGATTGCAGAGAGCTGGGTGAAGGAGATGGAGCGGAGGATGCAGCAGATAAGAAGAACATGAGTGTGTTTGAGGCTCCAATTCAAAATGTGGAGGGCTGGAAGTTAGTACTCAAAGTACCGAATTCAAGTCTATCGCTCGCGGTGATCAAAACCCAGCGGACTGCATTGCTGGTAGGCGTTCTTATCGGTAGTGCGTTTATCGTCTTTCTGATGCTGCTTGCTTCTTCCATTATTCGTCCAATTCAGTCGCTTCGCCAGGTAATGGAAAATGTGCAGAACGGCAACCAAACCATACGAGCAGATGTTACGCGCTCGGATGAGATCGGCGATCTTGGACGAAGCTTCAATGACATGCTTGTTCAATTATACGCTGTGGAGCAGGACCGAAAGGAGATGGAACTCAGACTGATTCATGAGCAGATCAAGCCGCACTTTTTATACAACACATTGGATACGATCCAGTGGATGGCAACGGAACATGGAGCAGACAATGTGGTGGAGATGGTGGAAGCGCTTAGCGCGTATTTCCGATTAGGGCTTGGCACAGGCAGTCCCTACATTCTACTTGATCAGGAGTTGTACCATGTCGAGAGTTATCTTCATATTCAAGGTGTGCGATATGAGGAGATTCTGGACTACGAGCTACGATATGATGAAAAGCTTGCTCAGTGCCAAGTCGTTCGCTTCATGCTGCAGCCTTTGGTGGAAAATGCGATTTATCACGGGATTAAGCCACTTGGGGATCAAAAGTGCAAAATTTCGATCACAGCATATAAACAGGTAGATTATTTGGTCATTAAGGTTGTAAATAATGGGGTTATGATTCCTGAAGAGAAGCTTGAACAGATAAATCAAGCCCTAATTGATGATAAATATGATCGTTCTGCCACAGGCTTTGGGCTATACAGTGTAAACCATCGCATTCGACTAGCTTACGGGGTGCCATATGGCCTTGCAGTAAAGAGTGAAGATGGCATTACCGTTATGGTCATTCGAATACCTTTGGACGGGGAGTGGAATGAAGATGTGGAAGATTGTCATCGTCGATGATGAAACGATCATTCGCAAAGGCTTGCGACAATACATTGAGGAGAGTCCGTATCTTTTTGAGGTTGCAGGAGAAGCGAAAAGTGCAAACGAAGCATTGAATATGGTGGAGGAAGCCCCACCACATGTATGTCTTGTGGACATCAACATGCCGAATATGAATGGGCTCGATCTGATGAATATATTGCGCGAACGCTGCCCGTCGGTTCTGGTTGTCATCATCAGCGGGTACGATAACTTTGAATATGCGCGTCAAGCCGTGCAACTGCAAGCATTCGATTATGTATTGAAACCTGTGCCGAAGAGTGATCTGAACAAGCTGCTTCATCGGATCGATGAGCATCTTCAGGTAAAATATCCTTTGCATTCACATGAAGGCAGGGTGGATAAGGAGCGGGAGCTTCCCGGGTATACAGGGGATGGAACAGTGCTTATCCAAAAAGTGACCGAGTATATTGACAGTCATTATCAGGATCCGGAGCTGTCTATTACTCGAGTAGCAGCACTATTTCATATCAACCAAACCTATCTTAGCAAGCGTATGAAGCAAGAAATCGGTGCTTCATTCCTTGACTATGTCACCGAGCTTCGGATATCGAAGGCGAAGGAGATTCTGGATGACGTAATGCCGAATATCAAAATCGGGGATCTGGCCGTGAAGGTAGGGTATAAGAGCCAGTACTATTTTAGTCGTGTGTTTAAAAATAGAGTCGGCTCAAGCCCCTTAGAGTACAAAAAGCATCCGTTCGGTTATGGATAGGAGGGCTATTCTCGTCCCTCTGCTGCATGCCATAGATGGACAAGTATGAGAAAAAATCGTTATTGAAGAGATGGCATCATTGCCGTCTCTTTTTTGTTTCACTTTTTTAGTATTGCACTGACTCTGGTTACCGCTACCGAATCCTATGATCACAAGCATAAACGACTGCACGAAAATTAACGTTGATACTTATGTTTAAGCCCTCTCTACTCTGCTGGGTGACGGGAATCATAGACGTACTTGCGTGATGTTGCTACGATGTTCCATGGAAATTAAGTGAAAGTGATCACAAGAAATTACAGAAGGAGTTATTTTATCGTGAAAAGAATTGTAACACTGAGCACACGCAAACTGATGGATACCGCAAAACACGGCGGATGCGGCGCATGCCAGACCTCTTGCCAGTCCGCTTGTAAAACTTCCTGCGGCGTTGCAAACCAGAAGTGTGAAAATGCAATGAACAGATAGGATTCGGAATTTTACCGCCCATTGCTCTGCTGATGGGCGGCTATTTTTAAGAAATGGATGCTACCTCTAAAGGAAGGCAAAGCCGTTTCTACTTGTGTGCAAAAGGAGCTTGATTAGCAAGTATGATTCATCAATATAAACTAAATGGATACAATATCGTGCTCGACACTTACAGCGGCTCAGTACATGTTGTTGATGACCTAGCATATGAAATTATAGCGCTTTATGAGAAAACTTCTGTCGACCAAATCGTGACAATGATGTTGGAGAAATATAAGCATGATTCCACCATTTCTGAGAGTGACATTCGAGAAACCATCGTGGATATCGAGGAGCTTATAAATGATGGACAGCTCTTTACAAAAGATGAGTATGAGAACCTCTCGCTTGATTTAAAAAAACGAAAAACTTATGTTAAGGCGCTCTGTCTTAATGTTGCGCATACCTGTAATCTATCATGCGACTATTGCTTCGCCAGCCAAGGGAAATACAACGGAGATCGAGCGATCATGAGCTATGAGGTTGGACAAAAAGCTATCGATTACCTGCTTGAAAATTCGGGTCATCATCGCAACCTGGACATCGACTTTTTCGGCGGCGAGCCGCTTTTGGCCTGGAAAGTAGTTAAACAGATCGTAGCTTATGCAAGAAGCAAAGAACAAGAATACAAAAAGAAGTTCCGCTTCACCTTCACGACGAACGGGATGCTGCTGAACGATGAGGTCACCGAGTTTTTAAATCAGGAAATGTACAATGTCGTATTAAGCCTGGATGGAAGAAAAGAGGTTCATGACCGGCTTCGCCAAACGGTTAACGGAAAAGGCAGCTACGATCATATTCTTCCGAAGTTCCAGGAATTCGTTCGAAAGCGCGGAGACCAAGAGTACTATGTACGGGGAACTTACACTCGTAACAATGTCGATTTCACCAACGATATATTTCATATCGCAGACCTTGGTTTTGACAAAATCTCTATGGAACCAGTCATCTGTGATCCAAAGGAACCCTATGCACTTACCGAGGAGGATCTCCCGGAGATATACAACCAGTACGAAATTCTTGCCAAGGAAATGATCGGTCGCGGTGAACAAGGCAAGGGGTTTACCTTTTATCATTACATGCTTGACCTCTCGGAAGGACCTTGCATCCAGAAGAGAATCACTGGCTGTGGTTCGGGAACCGAATATCTTGCTGTCACCCCTTGGGGAGAGCTTTTTCCTTGCCACCAGTTCGTAGGGGATGAAGAGTATAGCATGGGGAACCTCTGGGATGGCATCACAAAGCCAGAGCTGCAATGTCAATTTAAAGAGAGCAACTGCTACTCGAAGCCGGAATGCAAGGACTGCTGGGCGAAACTCTACTGCAGCGGTGGTTGTCCTGCCAATGCACTGCACGCGACGGGTTCCTTGGTCGGAACCTATGACTTCAGCTGTGACGTCTTCCGCAAAAGAGTCGAATGTTCCATGATGGTAAAGGTGGATGAATCCATTAGAGCGATGGAAGAACAACCTAACTAATTAAAATAACGTATCAATAAACCATAACCGAGAAATAGACACTTTTAAATAAAGTGCTCTTTCTCGGTTTTTTTGTACGGAGAAGAAGGACTGTAAGACAAGAGAGACGATCAGTTTCTGCAAATTGCAGATTACTGATCGTCTTTTAATATGAATCTATGGAATAAATTCCGTGCGATAGGTTGGTATATCGTTGTTTTAGCAGTTGAGAACATTGCTAGCCGTGTTTTAGTATAGTTATAATGAGCTGTTTGAAAAGGAATGGCCGCGTTGTTAACCACTCATAATGAAATCGACAGCTTCGGGAGGGGCGATTTGGGGGAAGTGTTGAAGTTATACAATTTTCAGAACGAAGGCTTTGCTACACAGTTCGATTATTTGACGCTAATCAAAACCTATATGCCGTCGGGAGATACGCCAGTGAAATTTCCAGAAGTATTTGAGAATGAGATGAAAATGAACAGGTGTTTGGAGGATGAATCATGAGGGTTAAAATATTTCTTATCGTGACTATATTGTCTGCCTATTTGGTTGGATGTAGTAATTTATCGGTATTAAAAAATCAAGATGATGGAATTGCAAAGAATATCCCTACGATTGAACCATCAATGCATGCCGGAAAAGAAAATAATCTTATTCCAAGTAATACATCTGAACCTTTTGTAGGGAGTAAGGATTTGGATAGTGAAACTGAGAAGTTCTTCTATGGAACTTGGAAAGTTGAAAACCTTTTAGGATTTGCGAATTCTTACAATGATGCTTCAGAATATTCAATAGGCAAAACGTTATTGGTGATGAAATTATAATCAATAAAGATTCCTTTTCATCAAAAGGATTTGAACACTATCCTGTTTGTCAATATGAACTAGAAGCACCACTCTATAACATTACAGAAATACATTATAATAATGACTCTTTTTATAGAGTTGATAAAATGGATATGCCGAGTTTAAGCATAAATGATGAAGTGAAAGTATTAAGTGTCTCCGACTCTTCTACAGGACTTGCTATACCCGTGAGTTTTTTGGATGTGAATAATGACAGACTTATCTTGATATTAGAGGCAACACAATTTGAATGAAAAGAGTCACGGAGTAAAGGTCATGCAATGTTTGTCATTGATGAAAAATATTTTTAATTCCTTTTATGTGAGCTATTCTAAAATAAACGAGATATTTATACTAATGATATAAAGTTATAAACAGCGCACAAGGGAGTGTTTTTGTGAATCATGCATTTACGTTAAATGATATTAGAAATAACATAAAGGAGTATCAAGAGTCAGTTAAAGCCATTGGAATATTGATTGCAAGACCGAATATTCAATTTGTTAAAGAACAAATTTTATGTGACATTAACTATTTTTATCATAGGTCTGGAAAATATATTGACTTCTTTTTGCCTGGGTATGGTGCATATTGGTATGGGCACTATCCAGATGAACAGAATATTTGTAAAGTAGACGGGGTTAATTGGTCATACAGTGATAAAATGTTCTGCATATTTATTGATGAATTAGAGCGTCAAACCAAATGGAAGTATAAAGGTGAAACTGAATTAATAATTATTAATGCTGTGAATGGAGAATTCGATTTTACTAATACATTTTCAATCTGGTTAGACTCAGCTGTTAAAGATGAAGCCATCTATTCAGTAAGAACATTTATGGAAGATATAATTAGAACTTCAAGGATAAAGATTGAAACAGCCGATTTGAGAAACACAGCCTTGATTCAAACGATTGGAACAGAAGCTTTGGATTATATTATAGAAAAGCTTCCTTTTGAATCAGGTAAAAAAATAAAGAAAACCAAATACTTCATCAAGAGAAACCTCTCTCTTAATTAACTTCTAGGCGATGATCAAAAATCATTGTAGTTATTCACTTTTATTATCCTAGCTCTAAAGATGGGGGATTCTATGCTTATTAAGGCAAGATTCTTGATAAAATGAATGCAAGAATTGTGGTGAAGTTAAGAGAGAAGAAAATCTTCATCATTATAATGAAATTATTGATAGTAAAGTTAAAAGAATGTAGCCACTTTCCTAATAAAAGTAGTGTTTACATTCTTTGTATTTGAGTATTGAAATTCAAATATATAGCTGATTATCTAATTACAAAATGTAATCAGAGTTATGATATTTATAGGTTGTTGGATGTCGGATGTTAATGAATGTCTCAATTCATTAACAAAGAATATTTATTTTTAATTAACACTCTGTTGTTGTGTTCGATTAATTTTTATTAAACTACTGTTACTTCAGACGTCTACTGTTTCAAAATTTGAAGTTGATGATAGAACTCTTCAAGAAAAGTCAGAGCAAGTTTAACTGGCACTGCATTGCCTATTTGTGTAGCTATATTTTCACTCGATCCCTCATTTGCTCCCCCCCCTAATTTTCCGGTGAACTTATAATCTATTGGAAAGGTTTGAATAAGTGCAGCTTCTCTCATACTGATAGCTCGATTTTGTTCAGGATGACCAAATCTACCTTTAGTATAGGCCAAGCAGCCACATGTAATAGTAGGAGCATAATCATTAAAATTCATTCTCCCATAAACATCGCCGAAGTTTACATTCTCTTTCGTATGACATTCTAATCCAAGTTCTAAGTTAGAAGGCCAATCAGATCTGCTACCTCCGTTTTTAGGGGTATTCTGAATACGTTTCAAATTAGTTTGTGAAAGGTTTCTACATTTATGAAGCTTATCAATCGGATCTATAGCTCCCGCTGCAAGAGGCGCAAGATTATAAAAACTTAAATAATCACCCAGTTTGGGAGTAGTTATCTTTGCCGGCCAAATATTCAAAGGCACCTTAATAGAAGGAATACCTTTTGAGGAGTAAATGATACTTGCTTCTGAATTTGGAAAAGTAGAAATCTTTTTGCCGATCAAAATAAGTCTCTTTCTACGTTGGGGGACTCCATAATTAACAGCGTCTATCACTTCGAATCTTAGATGATATGAAGGTCTTCTAATATCCTTTTTATTACCTAAAGAATCCAGATTTGTAAGTAATTCAAGAAAAATATGAAATATTCTATAGTTCAATATGTTATCAACATTCTCAAAAAAAATAAACTCTGGTTCAAATAAATTTGTTACTCGGATAATTTCAAGTGTGAGTTTGTTTCTTTCGTCAGAGTTATTTATACTTTTTTTTCTATTATGTCTTGAAAATCCTTGACATGGTGGAGTAGCAATAAGCAAATCAAGAGTTTGGTTATTTAACTGTTTCTTCTTAATAGCTTTCCATTGTTTTTTTTTAATTTTTTTTATATCTTTTATAATTAAATGTTCTTTCCCGTGATTTAGTGTATATGTACTTGCAATGATAGGGTCATATTCTACTGCACACTTAATTTCAAATAGGTCCTTAGATGCTTCAGAAACGCCGCCTGCTCCAGAAAATAAATCAATTGCTGAGAATTTCAAATCGTAAACCTCCAAATATATTTCCGTATAACTTATTATTTTATAGAAACAATGTCTTTATGAAAAGAGCTACTGTGAAATTAAACAAATAATCTCAATACTAATTGTTGATCATTAATCATATATTACAAGATTGGACAAAAATAACTTATTTATTATTTCTAAACTATAAGTTAGATGTTAGAATAAAGTGGAAAATAGGCTTAATGGCCTAATGTTTTCATTAACAAATAGGGAGGCTGCTGTGCAATATGACATTAAATAAGTTTAGAACTAAAGCCAGAGCCGTCGAATTATTAGGTCGAAAGCAAATTAGGGATGATATCACTGCTTTAATTGAATTAATGAAAAATTCATACGATGCTGACGCTGAAATGGTAGTGGTAGATTTTACTCTAAATGAGGATTCTCCATATCTAATTATATATGATGACGGCCAGGGAATGACTGAGAGTGAGCTTCTTAATAAGTGGCTTGTTATTGGTACTGACTCTAAAAAAAAGGAGAAACACCTTCAACGCTCTAGAAAAAAAGGTAGAAAATTAATGGGGGAGAAAGGAATTGGCAGACTTGCTTCAGCTGCATTAGGAGAAGAACTCTTGATGTTTACTAAGGCTTTAGATAATAACTGGAGTACTCTATTTTTAAATTGGAATGTATTTGAAAATACTAATCTATTTCTTGACGATGTATCAATTCCTGTAGTTTTGAATGAAAGCAGAGAGGATGTACTTTCACAAGATAATATTCAAAGTTTGATAGATGCACAGAAAGAGAATCTTAAATTAAATGGTTGGTTTGAAAAAAATGATATTAATAATAAAACTATTCAAGATTTATTCAACAGAATCGAGTTTCAAATTAATGACTTTAAACTCCCTATAGATCATCTTGATTCTATTGTACAACTTCTAAATGATATAGGTCAGGGTACAATTATTATTGTGAAAAATTTAAGACAACGTTGGAATGATATATTTGATACATTAAATGAAGATTCAGATGTGATTTCTAAAACTAAGAGAACTAAATTAGGTTCATTTATAGACACATTTAAAGATGTGACAAAAGACTTTGATGTTCATTTTTATGTGGATAATAAAACAATAGAATTTAGTAATGGATTTAATGAAGAGCTCTATGAAATATATGATTTAAAAATAAAAGGAACTATAAACAAAGGTAAATTCTATGGGATGATCCATTCTCCGACTGCAGATGAAACTGTCTTAGAAGAATGTAATCAGATTTTGAAAAACGGTATTGAGGTTACTAATGGAATAGCAAACTGGCAGGAAAAAGATTGCGGTCCTTTTGAATTGGAACTTTGTCACGTGGAAATGATCAAAAAAAATAGTTCAATTAGTGAAGAAGATAGGGAGAAAATAGAAGTTCGACTTGATAATTCCGGAGGGATAATGGTTTTCAGAGATGACGTACGAGTTCTTCCGTATGGTGAGCTTGAAAATGATTTTCTAAATCTAGAAATGCGGCGTTCTAAAAACGCTGGTGCATATCTATTTAGTCATAGAAATATGTTTGGAAGAATTTTATTAGATTCTGAACGTAACCCGAAACTTGAAGATAAGTCAAGTAGAGAGGGATTATTAGAAAATGAGGAGTATCATTATTTTATTAAAACATTACAAAATCTCTTAGTTAAAATAGCATTTGAATTTGTTTCTGATTCTAGAAATGAATCAAAGAAGCTTAGAGAGACCTATAAAGCCAAAAATAACATTGAATTTGAGAAAAAGAAAATAGAAATTGAAGCTATAAAAAAAGAAGAAACAGTGGCGAAAAAAGAGATTTCAAGATTGAAAAATGAGTATAAATTAAAAACAAAGCAATTTATTAACGATAGAGATAAGAAAATTGAGATTAGCTTTGATAATGTACCTATGGAATTAAAATATAAATTATTGACAAAAAGTCGAACGGAGTTAAAACACAAATATGATCATTACATAAAAAGCTTTGAAGAGAAAAAAAGAAATTTAAAAGTTAGTATTAACCCTAGATTTCTAAGCTATATAGATCCGGAATTTTTGGAACAAATATATATTCATAACGCTGAGGTTGAAGATTATTGTACTCATTTAATAAAATTAACCGATGAAAGCTATGGAATATTAGAAAAACAATACAATTTCAAATTAGATAAATGGCAAAAATCAGTTTCTAGCTATTTGGAACAAGATTTTGATAAATATGAATCATTTACGAAATCGAGAATTGAGTATTTGAGAAATGTATTATCCTCCAAAGATCGAGAGCTTGCTGAGTACTTGGACAAAAAGATTAACCGTAAGAAAAGCGAACTTATTCATTTATCTTCTTTTAATCAAACATTGACTGACTCTAAAGGGAAAATAATAAAAAAAGAGAGTATTCAAAAAAGTGAACTAAACAGAAAACTTGAGAATTCCTTACATTTGTTAGATGAACTTCGTCTAATCGTACCTAGTGAATTGAAGAGATATGCAAGGTCATTAGAAGAAGAGATTAATAATGTTGAATCCATTCTTCGCAAATCATATTCGGAATCAATGATAGATAATCAATTGAATAATTTGGTTAACGAAGGGTTGAATCAGATTGTTAAAGAGTTAAATGAAAAGAATATAGGAGATAATGAGGACACTCTTCTAATAAGTGCTTTATCTGAGAAAGTTGCATCTCTAGAAAAAGAAAATGAAGTTTATTCTGATCTTGCAAATATAGGAATGGCGGCTGAAATAGTTAATCATGAGTTTAATCAATTGTTCACTAATGTCAATGATGCAATTAAGAATCTTAAGGGTATCTCGGGAAGCTCAGAAAAGTATTGGGTTGAACAAATAGAAACAGGATTTAAAGCAATTTCTGCTAGACATACACAATTGTCACCGATGTATAGAAGTTTTAATCTTAGAAAGAGACCAATAAATATTTATGATATGGTTGAAGATATGCTTACATTTTTTGAATCAAGAATTATAAAAAATAATATAAAAATAATAAATGAAATAGAAGATGATATTAAATTAATTCTTTCACCATCAAAAATGTATCCTGTATTTTCGAATCTTATAGATAATGCAATTTATTGGGTTTTAAATCAAGAGGAAAAAGTTATTTTATTTCATTTCGATAAAATAGAGAACGCTATATATATTGAAGATAGCGGACCCGGCATATCAGCGCGAGTCGTGCAAAAAATATTCACACCATTTTATTCTGGACGGCCTGAGGGTAGGGGATTAGGTTTGACTATAGTGAAAAAAGTTCTCGAATCTCAAAAAAATGAAATACTTGTAATAACTGATGCTACTCAAAAGCGGCTTAATGGGGCTTGTTTTAAAATTACTCTTAACAATGATGATAAAGTGGGGATTTAAAGAATGACTACAATAATAACTGACAGCGTAAGAGAAATTGCATTAAAGTATTTTAGCGATATTGTATATATTGATGACGCCTTAATAAATCCTAATAATTTTTTGCCTATAAACCAAACAGCAGTCGAACAAGCAAGTAGTGTGGAAAAAACGAGAGAAGATTCTTCAGTTCCGTATCGGCGTTTGCCACCAACTAGAACAATAAAAGATAGGGAAGAGGTTGCTGACCAAATAAACAACACAGGAGAGGACAGAATAAGACAGACAAATGCTATAGGAGCTCAGGATTATTCTAAGGCGTTTAGTCTTTTGTATGAGTTTCAACAGCTTGGTTGTAAAGCAAGTCCTTTTTATTTTGAATCTGAAGATTCTGTTGATTTAGCTGTTAAATTAATTGAAACTTCTCACTTAACGATTCTTGATTGGGAATTAGACTCAAAAGGTGGAGAAGTAACCTTAAGATTATTAGAGAAATCCCTCAATAAAAAAAATAGAATGAAGATGATAGTTGTTTATACTAGATCGCCAGAAAAAGCTAGAGATAGCTTACATGGAAAATATCCAAATTCGCCCCCTGAGCAAATAAAGAGTGAGTCGGGGGAATACTATTTGGTGAAATTAGAAAATGCATTTTTATTAGTTTGCAATAAAGAAACTTTTAATGCTAAAGGAATCATGGAAACATTTACTGATCAAATTATTTCAAATTATGGGTATTTTGTGTTTGGCTTTTTTGATTCAATTAATAAAATGAATGATCAAACAGCCCTAATTCTACAAAGATTTTCCTATCCATTTGACAATGCACTCATTTTACAACTTTGCTCATCAGGCTTTTCTCAGAATGACTATGCACAGATAGTTTCGAAAATGATTTCAAATCATTTTAATAAGACAACTTATGTGAATTCTGAAATATTAGAGGGTATAATTCTAAATTGGAAGAGAGAAGTTAGTAAACTACTTGATAAATCTAATGAAGATTTATTAAGTTTAATAAAAAATTATATTGTAGAAATTTGCAAATTGCATAACAGTGGGACAAACGGCAAAAGAAATATTGATAATATAGGCTTATTAAAGGAGATCTCAGCGGATAGATGGCGAGAGTATTTAAATGCCTTGGATACAATAGATCTTAATAGGAATAAACCATTTAAAGAAATTAATACAATGGTTATTAATGATGTCCTTAGCATTAAATCAGAGAAAAAGATGAAAAGAAGCCTAATTGAAGAATTAGAAAAACTAAAAAAAGAAACAAAAAATGACATTATAGTTATGCATAAAAATAAATATAAAAGAGAAGTTAGTGAGGTTTTGAATCCCTTAATACCTGTCTTGTTTGCATTCCTCTTATCTTCCAATGCGACCGCACCGAATATTAAGCGTTCAGTTAGAGAACTTGTTGAGATTATGAAGGTCGTACCTTATGACGAAAGCTCAATTGAAAACGTCGCAAAACTTAATGATAATGAACTAATTAACTTCTTCTCATCTGGTGATATTTTATTTAAAAATGATACAGAAGCACTTATTTGTATAAGTCCAAGTTGTGATGCATTTAATCCTGCTGAAAAAGTTATGCATCATTTGAAGTTTATTCGAGGCTCTATCATAAAAAAGGATTCAGAGTTCCAACAATTAAAAGAGGGGCAACACCTTTCGGTATTGCCTAATCCTGAAAATTTAGAGTTATTGTGTATTAAATGGGAATTTTATAAGACGGAAGTGATTGATATCAAGAATAATTTTGAGCAGTATAAAAGTTATAAGAGACCTTATAGATTTGAGCAATCATACTGTCAACAAATAATAAACTCCTATTTAGCTTATCATTCGCGCTCAGGTGTAGATGAATTATTTTTTAAAAAGGATTCTAGTATGAGGAACTTCTTTGTTTTTCCTAGCGCTCTCGAATAAAATCTTAATAAGGGGAATATTATGAGAGACACTATAGTAAGGAAAATTAAAATTCATGCACTTAAAAGAGTGGAAAAGTATACAAGAGCTTTGACTGTTAGAGAACAACAATTATTAATTAATGAAGTTATTCGTTACTACGATCTACTGTATGATTCTTCACTTCAAAAATCTAGTGGGAACGATCGGGATATTAGCAATTTCATAGATTTTTCTTTTCCGATAGCATTCCGGTATCTTTACAAAAGTTATACCGACGTTGAAGGATTTCCATTGATACCCTCAACTTCTAAATCTATTAAAGATGTTGAGGTTTTTTTAAATATTTGTTTCAAAGCAGGACTCATGGAAAACTATGAAGAACTACTTCTGAAAAAAATATTAAGTTACGGGACAATCGATGAGAAAAGTGCACGATTATCACATTTAAATAAGTACTATTATATTGAAAAGTATGAAAAAACAAAAAGTGTAGTACATTCTCATAGGATATTAAATGCTTTAGAAGACAACTACATTAAAGGTTTTAGTCAATTGCCCAGGATCATTAAAAAGATGGAGAAGATGGTCTACCTATGGAATAATAATTTTATTGGATATGATGCCAATCCCGAAGTAGACCATTTTTTTATTCGTAATGCACAGTTAGATATTGCACAAGCTACAGAATGGGATGGATTTCCTCAATCATCTACGTTTGGTGGCATAGAGTATCATTACTTTCTAGATGCGGTTGTTGCCATCGAGTCGATATGCTTAAAACATTTACAGTTCGTTGAAGTCGCAACGAAAAAGTATCCTAATTTAGAGAAAAGAAATATTTTACCTCTTGTTTTAGATTATGATGGTTTCGTTGAAACGTTAAAATACATTTTAGGTGTATCAAGTGAAATGGCTAGTGAAATATTTGACATTTTTATATTAGATGATCAAAAAAAGGAGTACTATAATCATATAGGTGCCCCAACCCCATTATTTATAAGAATATCCTCCACACAATTGCTTAGATCCTTTACTGGCTGTATTTACAAACCAATTGAATTTATGTTATCTGAAATAAAGAGGCAATACTCGAAAGACTGGGACCGCAATACTAATGAAAGAGAGCTATTGTTTAGAAAAGAACTTTATGCATGGTTTAATGAAAAGAGATTTATGACATTCGATAGGAGTATAGATATTTATGAAAATGGTAGAATTATTACTGACATAGATGGTTGTATTTTTGATAAAAAAACTAACGATATTGCATTTATTCAATTAAAATGGCAAGACTCAATATATGATTCGACAAGGTCTTTTACAAGTAAAAAGAAGAACTACATAGAGAAGTCAACAAAATGGGTGAAGGATATTGAAGAATGGGTTAATAAAGCTTCTGAAAAACAAATAGCTGACTTTTTACATTTAAGTCCTCAACTCATCCAAAAGGATAAGATTAAATTTTTTGTAATTGGTAGACACAATGGAAACTATTCAGGAGATGAAAAGCCACCAAGCAATGCAGCTTGGTGCCAGTGGTATAATTTGTTAGAAATATTTAGAACACAAGTTAATGAAGAAATTAACATCTCAAAACTTTTTGACTTAATTCAAAAAGAGAGCCCTTATGATCAAAAATACGAATTTGAAACTTTAGAGATTAGATATGGAAACTTTTTCGTTGAATTGATAGCACCTCCATATAATCAAGCTTAAGGATTTTGTTGTTTTTAAAAGCACAACTAGACTTAAACCTCTTCCCAATGGGGGAAGGGAGTTTAAGTCAGGTCTGGAGAATTCCTTTAGATCAATTTTATGAATTAGCTGTAGTCCTTCTACAGCAAAGGCCTCTTCGCCATTTCGGCAGAAGGGGCCTTTGTGAATATAGGTGAAGGTCTAATTCAATGAGTATTAGAGGGACTCACACATCACTATAAGTTCTTGAGTGCAATTTATATAGATCTTTGAGCCCGAATAGATAGTGGAAATTAAATTCTTGAAAGTTCCTACTCCTCATCTTTACCCAACCCAATAGCAGTAATTACTTCCCGGGTCACCCGAGTGAGCGCTGTTATTTCTTCTGCACTCTTACTGCTTAGCAAAGCCATATGTTCATCCAGTGCCTTGCGGCGCTGCGTCTCATCTTCGAAGCGAAATAATTCTTTAGCGGGTACATCAAACGCCGCTATTATTTTCCCCAGTGTTTCTAATGAGATGTTTCGATCTCCTCGTTCGACGCCGCCTATGTAACTGTAGTGAAGCGAAGCTGCTTCGGCAAGTTGTTCTTGTGTCCATCCTTTTGCTTTTCTAAGCTCGCGGATACGATTGCCGACGCTTTCTGGTAAATTCATGGGATCACCTCTACATTAAGGTTAGAAGAGGAATGTTAACCGTTACAGACTATTAAAGGCGAATTTATGATTTCGTAAAAAGTACTTATAAGTACTTTTTATATTGACCCTCTATAAGAGAAAATATACAATGAAGGTATAAATGGATAAAAAAGGGGATTTACAAGTGCATCTCTCCATCCTAAAAGCCTTCAACCCGGATTTTCTTATCGAAATGCTAGAAACTGCGCATTATTTCGAACAATGGGACAAGCTGTTATACACTGCAGATATTTTGTATAGCTATGCCCAGCGTATCTATGAAGAGCGGCAGTACTGTAAGGCGATGGGGATGACGATCCCCTTAGTTAGGATGAAGCGCCCTCTCGTTTATTATTTTGGATTCAGTCAACAGATGCGGGGGGTTGCATGTCAGCATCTGGGGGATTACGAGCAGGCCAGGGATAGTATTTACAGAGAACTTGGGTGGTTAGAGGATTTAGGGACGGACGGGCAAGAAATTGCTCGTGAATTTCGACATTTGGCAAAAGTGAATTTATATGCCGTAGAAATTTCATCTGGAAAAATAGAACTCTTGGATGATTATGTCCGTTTTCTTCAGACCTATCCAGAGGGAATGCTTGATGGACTGGTAGTAATTATGCAAACTGCACTTTGTTATGGATTGAACGTGGATGAGCAGTTGAGCCACTTAACTGATGGTATAAGTGAAATTAAGTCAGAACATGATAATAACGCGCAGTCGAAGTATAGAAAGTTTTGCTATCTAGTGAATTTGTATAATATGCGGAGAGCCTAATATACTAGTCTACCTTATTTAGTTTGACTATTCCTGGTCTCCATAATATTCTTAATTAAGAAGCATATAACAAGGCCAAAGCATGGCCATGAGTGACCATTCAGAGGCGTATCCCAGGCAAAGGGAGAACTGCCTCTTTTTGCGTCGTTTACTTACTTATCATGACAGGAGCGTACAGATGAATGAAGAGCTCGTAAAACAAATCTTAGTCTTTCGAGAGAATAGGAACTGGGAACAGTTCCATAATCCGAAGGATTTGGCGATTTCGTTAAGTATTGAGGCGTCTGAGTTGCTGGAGAACTTTCAATGGAAGTCTTCGGGGGAGGCAGTTCAGTCCAAAAAGGAACAGATCGCCGATGAACTGGCAGATGTGTTAGTGTACGCAGTGTACTTGGCTCAATCGTTAGGTCTAGATCTTGAGGACATAATCTTCGCTAAGCTCAAAAAGAATGAAGCTAAATATCCAATTGAGAAGGCATTTGGGAAGAAAGACAAATATACTGACCTATAGAGGAGCATCCATGATCATTTACAGCAGCAGTGCGCTAGCTTTCCGAGAGAAAGTCGATAGTAACCAGTTAACAGTGGAAATTGAGAATGCTTTTATCAGCAAGATGGGCATGCGGCCCAGTCCCGGGGAAAGAAGAGCCTGGAACAACTCTATGCAGTTCATGGAACGTGTAGTACGTAATTCTAAAATCGCTGATGATTGCGGCGTTATGATTGAATATAATATCCCGGCTAGTAGTAAGCGGGTAGATTTTATAGTTGCTGGTCAGGACAAGGAAGGTAAAGATAATTTTGTGATCGTAGAATTAAAACAGTGGGATGCGGCCAGCGAAACAGACCGTGAGGATGTAGTAGTCGCTTATATCGGTGGCAGAGAACGTGAAACTACGCACCCTTCGTATCAGGCATGGTCTTATCGGCAGCAGTTAGAGGACATGAATGAAGCTGTGCATTCCAGTGATCTCACCAGCTACTCGTGCGCATATTTACATAATTATCGGACTCCTCAGCCTGACCCGTTAAAGAGTAAGCAATATCAGAGGTATATACGTAAAGCACCGTTATTCATGGCGGAGGATACACTTAAACTTCAGGAGTTCCTACATAAGTATATTGGCAAAGGAAATGGAGTGAACCTGCTCTATCTAATTGAAAACGGAAAGATTCGTCCATCAAAGAAGTTGATTGATCATGTGGACGGGTTATTTAAGGGGAACTCCGAGTTCATCCTGCTGGATGAGCAAAAGGTGGCTTACGAGAACATAATGAGTTTAGCTAAAGACACGAGCAAGAAACGTACAATCCTCATTAAAGGTGGCCCCGGTACAGGGAAGTCGGTGATATCCATGAACGCGTTCGGAGCACTGCTAAAGCATAAATTAAACGTGAGATTTATTGCCCCCAATGCATCTTTTCGGACGGTAATGGTAGAGACCTTGGCGAAGCAGCAGGCGAAGAATAAAGCACGGGCAAGATCGCTTTTTGCTGGGTCAAGTCAATTTTACGATACTCTGGAGAACTTTTATGATGTTATGGTCGTAGATGAAGCTCACAGGCTGAAAGGGAAAGGCGCTTATCAATACCGTGGTGAGAATCAGATAGAAGATATCATCAAGGCTTCTAAGGTAAATGTGTTTTTTATTGATGATTTTCAACGGATTCGTCCGGATGATATTGGATCAGTGGCAGAGATTAAGCGGGTAGCTGATCTGTATGATTCGGAAGTTCATGAATATACTCTCTCTGCCCAGTTTCGCTGTTCAGGTGCAGAGGGATTCATTAATTGGATAGATCATGTTTTTCAGATTCGCCAGACTGGTAACTTTAACGGGTGGGATCAGAGTGCTTTTGAGTTTAAACTTATGGATAATCCTCATATGCTCTACCAATCCATCAAGGATAAAGTTAGTGAAGGCGACAAAGCTCGAATGCTGGCCGGATTTGCTTGGAGCTGGACCAAGGATACCGAGGGGAACAGGAATGGCGAGATCGCTGATGTTGCGATTGAAGAGCATGATTTTCTAATGCCGTGGAATGGACGGGCAATCTCCAACACTTGGGCGATTCATGAACAAGGATTAGAGCAAATTGGTTGTGTGCACACCTCACAGGGCTTGGAATTTGACTATGTGGGAGTAATTATTGGCAATGACCTGAAGTTTGATACGCAGAGCATGCAGATTTACGCAGACTATGATGAATACAAGGATACCATGGGAAAGCGCGGACTGAAGAACAACAACCAGCAGCTCACAGCGCTTATCAAAAATATTTACAAGGTGTTAATTTCCCGCGGAATGAAGGGATGTTACCTCTATTGCCGAAATCCTGAACTAAGAGAGTACCTGGAAGGTCAACTCAAGCGAGTAATGGCATAACACCGCAATTATACTAATGGATGATTGAGCTTTATATAGAAAGACTTATTACTGCAAATATCGTTCCTATCCTTGGTGGACCCAATGCCATTATCCTAAACAATTACACAGATTTTCAAGTATAAGCAAAATTCCTATAAGATGGTCCTGATCCTATCGCTAATTGAAGAAATGAGAGCAACCAATCAGGAAAGTGTTTCATTCGATAGAGTTAAGGATCGATTTCTTAATTATTTCATAGATGAGCAGGAGAAAGGAAACTGGATAGATAAACCCTCAGGGCGGGAGCTATGGAGAGTTGTTCCTAAAAGCCAGCTGAAAGATATCATTAACAGTCCTGTTAATGCTCTTTCGCAGGTTTTTATATATGTGCATTCGGAAGATAACACTATAGGGTTTCATAACCAGATTCAAAGGCAGCTAGGGGATGAAGAACTTACGGAGTTAGAGAAGCTGGCTCATAAGGGGCTTTATTTATATAACACAGTAGGCTATGACGAGGATGTGGAAACATTGCCACAAGAAGCGGAGCCGATGAAGGATGAACAAGTAATAGGTAACCTCCACCAAATCCAATCCCACATCCGCCGCAAAGGCTTCTTCTTCCCTGAGCACCTTATTGAAAACTTTTACCTCTCGCTAAAGACTAAGCCTTTTGTCATCCTGGCAGGAATATCGGGAACAGGAAAGACTCGGTTGGTGAAGCTGTTTGCAGAGGCTCTTGGTGCAACGGGGAATAACGGACAGTTTACCTTGATCCCAGTGCGGCCGGATTGGAGTGATCCTGCGGATCTGCTGGGGTACAAGGATCTTTCGGGCAGGTTCAAACCGGGTCCGCTCACGGAAGTATTAGTAGAGGCGCGGAAACCGGAGAATCAGTATAAACCTTATTTTATCTGTATGGATGAGATGAATCTGGCGCGGGTAGAGCATTATTTCAGTGATCTGCTAAGTGTGCTGGAAACACAGGACTGGCAGGAGGGGAAAATCCAGACACAGGATCTCATATCTTCTATCATGCTGGATACGCCTGAGGATCAAGGGAAGTTTGGCAGCCTCGGTATCCCGGAGAATGTGTTCTTAATCGGGACTGTGAATATGGACGAAACGACACATCCTTTTAGCAAAAAGGTACTGGATCGAGCCAATACACTAGAATTCAATTATATTAATCTGCAGCAGTATCCGGATTTCAATGTGCAGGTAGAGACCAGTGATAGCTCTGACGTTGCCGAACTGAATCATCTTTTTCTGCGCTCCGATTATTTGCAGCTAGTGGATGCCTATGATACCAACAAAGAGCTTGTTGTACGGACGACAGAGAGATTGGTTAAGATCAATGCATTGCTTGAGGATATCCACGCTCATGTAGGTTTTCGGGTACGGGATGCGATTTGCTTCTATATGATCTATAACGAACGGTACAAGCTGATGAGTGAGGAAGAAGCCTTTGACTGGCAACTGCTGCAAAAGATACTGCCGCGCATTCAAGGGAGCCATTCTTCGGTTCGCCGGGTATTATTGAACTTGATGAGTGGGGCTCTTGGTACCGGATCTGGTGTGACGGTAGACTTCCCAGCTTTTATGGATGATGCTTCTCCACTCTACCTGAAATGGGCTGCTGGCCAAACTCCACCTACGGCTAAACATCCACAAAGTGCGCGTAAATTGGCTTTTATGCTTAGGAGGTTAGAGGAAGATGGATTTACCTCTTACTGGCTCTCTTAATCAGACGGTAGAATTGCTCCGTGTAGAAACGGAGCTTTTTACTCTTTTTCTTCAAGGACGGCCTTATCATCCTACGGTGGAGACCTTGCAGCTTCATCGTTCTTCTAGTCAGGAGTGGGTGAATGCGCAGCTTGGGCTTGTTTGCTCCGAACGGCTTGGTAATATTCAGATTAAAGTGTTTTCCCCTGAAGTCCACGGGATGGTGGACTGGCAGCCGGGGGAGTCTGTTTTTCCTTGTTTTTATGAGACACAGTCGTATGAGCTGGTGATCCAGAGGAAGACCGCTGCTAACCTCTCTTTTTATCATGACAATGTGCTGCTTCGGCAGGCAATTAAGCCCCTAGGTGAGTCTATTCTTGCGGGTGTGCTGAACTTTGGGAATGAGGTCGGTTTGACGGAATGGGAGATCCGTAGTTCAGGACAGGCTTTGCTGCGGGTAGAGATGGAGATCTTTCCCTCAAAAATGGATTACAAGCTGGATTACCAGAATATTTTAAATGAAGTGAATGAGCAGATTTATAATTTGGCTTTTGATTTTTTGCGCAAAACCTACCAACTAACAGGCTTGCGGGAGACGCAGCATCAGAGCTTGACGGAGTTTTTTACCATACTTCAGCATGTCTTTAGACAGCTCTTGGATGCCGTTGAGCGGATTAACAAGAATCCCCATTACGCTCTGCTCCAGGACCGCCGACTAGTGGATGCCAATCGGGTCAAAAAGGCAGGAAGAGAGAATATCCGTGAGCTCTCGAAGCATCCCGAACGATTGAGAGAAGATATGAATCATGGATTCTTGACCATCGGCAGCCGAAATTACACAGCCACACATTTAATGGAGACACGAAGACGCCTCGCCTATGATACTAATGAAAACCGGTTCATCCGCTGGATGCTGGAACGCATTCATGGAAAGCTGAAAGAGTTAAAGGGTCGCTGGAAGATTAAAAACCGAACCCCAGATCCATTACTTATAAAAAGGTTAGACACCATGCTCACTCAACTAGAGCGGGTGCTCAAGATGGATTTTTTGCGTGAGGTTGGAGTACTGAGGCAGATGTCCGTTACACTGGTGCTGCAGATGGCCCCTGGATACCGCGAGGTCTATCGCTGTTATCTCATGCTGCTCAAAGGCTTGTCGATCCAAGGTGATCTGCTGCGCCTGTCTATGAAGGATGTCGCGCAGCTCTATGAATACTGGTGCTTCCTCAAGTTGAATCAGCTTCTGGGTCAGAAGTATAAGCTGGTGAAGCAGGATATTATTAAGGTGAATCGGAATGGTATTTTTGTTACACTTGACCGCTCGCAGAGCGCTAAGATGGTGTACGAGAATCCAGTTAACGGAGAGCAGTTCATCCTGTATTATAATGCGATTCCTAGCTCGGATAAGGCACCGACGCTCAATCAGCGTCCGGATAATGTGCTGACACTGAAGAAGAAGGATGCTGGCAAAATCAAAGAGTATAAGTATGTTTTTGATGCGAAATATCGCTTAAATCCGGCTTATGAAGGGACTTCCTATCACCGCACTTATAGGCAGCCTGGGCCTGAAGAGGATGACATCAACACCATGCACCGTTATCGGGATGCCATTGTGTATCAGGAGAAGGGATCGGGAGAATATGAGCGAAGCATGTTTGGCGCCTATGTGTTATTCCCCTACCCGGATGAGGAGCGGTATAAGACCCACCGATTCTACAAGAGCATCGAGCTATTGAATATTGGCGCTTTGCCATTCCTACCGAATTCTACAAGCCTGGTGGAGCGATTCTTGGATGAGATTATTCAGGATAGTCCGGAAAAAGCTTATGAACGCTCGACTCGTCCACGCGGCACGAAAGAATACTATGCCAACCAACTCGCGGGTAAAAATGTTCTTGTTGGTTCTGTCCGGGGACCCGAACAAGTGGAAGTGGCGCTGCAGAAATCTTTTTATCATATGCCGTTAAGGAATCTTGCAAATCAGAAGATCCTAACGCAAATTGAATACGTAGCGATGTGCCAATCCCGTAAAAAGTTCATTGATCCTGCAAAAACGGGGATTCACTGGGTAGGGAAAGTAGCGGATTGGAAGGTGCTGCGGCGTAATGAGATTAAAGAGGTTCCTTGTCGCCCGGGTACTGAAGAAGATCTGTATGTACGATTTACGATTGAGGAATGGAAAGCAATTACGTCTCCTATCATGCTAGGTGGTCAAAGAATACAAACGGTGCTCTATACGAGTAAATATATTCTGGATCGTGCCTTGGAAATCGCGGAGCTTCGCTTAGAAACGGAGGGAGATCTTCGTGAATGGCGTGAGAAGCGCCGAAAGGGCAGAGTGAAGGTGAAGCTGGATCATGAGCAGTATGTGGACTTAGGGAAGGTTGTTGAAGTTCGGAATATTTAAAGTTAGTGAAAATGAAGTAAGGTGAACGAAAACATCATCGAACTCAAGCTGAATCATACAAAAGTGGATTTGGCTATAGTGTAGCTAGCGCGGATACTTTAAGTATTCGTGCTAGCTTCTGGTTTTGAAGTGATGGTGTATAATTCGGAAAATGTGCTAAAAGAGGTATACTCCGGTGAATTATTGTTTTTTTGATTCGTGACAGATTAAATTGGAAGATTAGTGCTGTGAAAATTATAAATGAAATGAAAGAGAATTCCACTTGAACTATTGAAGTACATAAATTATGAAATTAATTTTAGCGCAGAGATTCTCCCTTTTTTACCTCCCTAAATCCACCCCGCAACTCTAGTATCAACGCTTTCGCGGATCACACTCTTTTACCGCCATTGTTTCGTCCACTTGCCTATAAGCTCGCCGAAACATCGGCTGCTCCTTGTTCATAATAGAAATCCCCTTATCCCACAAATTGGGTTCGAAGTTGCTGTATCTTCTATTGAATGAATGTTGAAAAAATCCTCTGGCTTCCCCAATTTTCCTACCCTCCCACAATTATCAAAACATTTTGTTAATGCTCCGCCCGTTTCTCCGTATTAACATATGTAAGTTTCTTCACAACAAATTGCGCAATTTGTTTAGCTTTTCGATGAAGGTGAGGTGGAAGGAGGGTGGAGATGGAGGTTATCCAGGGTAAAGTGGATCGTTACATGAATACCGAAAGATCACGTGAAGCTATCATGTCCAAAGAGGAATTTACCCGGATGTATGATACGTACTACCAACGTGTTTACAAATATATCTGTTATCGGATTAATAACCACCACGCGGCAGAGGACATATGCAGTCAGGTGTTTGAGACTGTGATGTGTAAGTATTACAGTTTTTCACAAGAAAAATCGAATTTTGAGGTGTGGCTGTTTGCCATTGTAAGAAATGCTGTGACGGACTACTTTCGGGCGCAGAAGAAAAGAAGCTATACCTCACTGGATTCGTTGCTGGAGCTTATATTTCCCAAGCCGTCTCCTGAGGAGCTGGCGATCCGTGAGGATAATAATCAGGCACTGTTCAAGGCGCTCTCCAAGCTACGTGAGAAGGAACGCAATATCATTGCAATGAAATATGGGGCTGGGCTGAAAAATTCCGAAATTGCACAGATCATGGGCGTTAGTGAGTCCAATATCGGTGTCGTAGTATATAGAAGCTTGAAAAAACTGCATATTTCCTTAAAGGCAGGAGGGTTCAAAAATGAATAAGAAAGATGATCTCACCAAATTCAGCAAGACCATAGAACGGCTTGAGAATGCCGAACAGGGCAGCACTACCGCCAAAGAAAGAATCTATAACCGCTTGATATACAAATTGGACCATGGGGCTCTTAACCCCCAATCAGAGATAAAGGACGGGATAACGATGAAAAAAAGCAGCTGGAGAAATGCAATAGTGATTGGCAGTGCAGTAATTTGTTTGGGTGGAGCTTTCTCTGCAACCTCCTATGCACAGGATATGTTCCAGTCGATCATGGCAAAGTTTGAAGTGGGAAATCTCGAAATCACGCAATACGATAAGGAAATTCCTTCGGCTGCACAGTCAATGACTCCATCTGAAGATGCCCAAGGCGGGGAGAATGCGGTCATTGAATTGCCGGTTGCAGCTAAGTTGAGCCTAGATGAAGCACGTGCAGCACTTGGCATGAACTTCCCGGCACCCGACTGGATGGGAGACTATGAGTTTGTGAATTGTGTTCTTCAGGGGACCAGCATGGTTGAAGTGCAGTATAACTCCGGGGATAAAGCTGTTAATTTCCTAATCTCCAAGGGCGGAGACAATGGGATCAGCACTACAGAAGAAGTGAAGACAGAAGTAATCAACGGGACTAAAGTTTATTTTGCAAATGGAATTGTAATTTGGGAAGAGGACGGCTATACAGTAGAGTTGTATTCCCAAGTAGATTTTGATCAAGCTACACTAGGGAAAATCATTGATAGCTTTAACATTGGTGCGCCTGTTCAGCCTTTAGAGCAAGGTGAAGTGAAGGAGAACTTGCAAAAGAATGGAGCAGCGGTTGCAGCTCCGGCTCCGGCTGTAGATTCAAAATAAAAGACTTACTCCGGGCAGCAGCAGCCTATAGTTACACACAGAAGACGCGAGGGGATTCGTCCCCTGAGCGTCTTCTTTTTTGAGCACACTTTTATAGAACGTTCCCCAACCATTGCCACCCCCCAAAAACAAAAGTATAATTGATAATGATTATCAATTAATGAATGAATAAAGAGTTAAGTGCATTTATATAAGCAGTAAAGAGGTGACAGCATGCAAAAACAATCGCAAAAGACGGATTTAACTGAGGTTAGAAAATATATAGAAGAGAATTTCACGAAGCACCTGTCTTTAGCACATTTAGCTAATCTTTCTGGTCTTAGCTCCAGTTATTTTTCCTCGGCGTTTAAACAGGAATATATACAAAGTCCAATGGAGTATGTTACCCAGCTGCGGATTCAAAAGGCTAAACAATTATTGCAAAAGGAAGATGTTCGCTTAAAGTTTATAGCAGAGGCTGTTGGATATAGTGATGAGTTTTATTTTAGCCGAGTGTTCAAAAAGGTCGAAGGGATATCCCCAACGATGTATTCCAGCCAGCAAAAATCAAATATCGGTGTTGTAACTGGGAATATGATGGGGTATCTACATGCGGCAGGAATCATCCCGTTTGCTGCACCTTTAAGTGCAAAGTGGACACCGTACTACTATAATTTGTGGGCGCAAGAAATCGAGCATAAGGTAACCTTGACGCAAAACAAAAATTATTGCAGCCCAAATGAGCTATTGCATTTGCCAATTGATCTTCTTATTTCCCCCAAAGATTTGTCGTCAGAGCTGGTAAAACAGATAGAGAATCATTTTCCAATCTATTGGCTGGATGATAAGCAAGATTGTTTAGTAGCCTTAACTGAACTTGCTGCCCGACTAAATAAACAAGAAGAAGCGAAACAGTGGATCACGCAGTATAGGGCAAGATTGGAAGACGTTCGGCGCAGGTTAGACTGGGCCACTAAACCACCCAGAGTTCTAGTTATACGTATCTATCAGCAGCAAATCTTTGCTTATTGTAATACAGGCATTCAGCATCTTTTATTTCAGGATTTGGGAGCGGAATCTAGTTATGAGCAGTCCGGTCTATATAATACTGAGATTACTTTTGATGAATTAGGTAAATTGAAGGTAGATAAGCTGTTTACGATTATCTGCCCCGATGATGAGTCACGAGCAACTTGGCATCATTTGCAGAGAGATGTTGGGTTTAGACAGTTAGAGGCTATCGAACAGGGACAAATCTATGTTATTCACTCCGATCCTTGGTTTGAATACTCTCCGGTGGCTTTAAAACGAATGCTAGAGGAAGTTGCAGTAATGATGATACCTTGAAAATGTACATGTCTAATCATAAGATGTTACATGGTCAATGCGTCCTATCTCTTATACACTCAATACTGAGAATGATTATTATTGAGAATATAGGAAAGAGGGAAGGTCTATCATGAAGGGGTTTAATACAAAAACAATAAGTTATGTTGTAATGGTTGGTTTATTATCCATTCTACTAACAGCTTGCGGGGGCAATAATACAGCGAATCAGCAAGCAACAGATACTCCAGTAACAACCAGTGAAGCGAGCGCAACTGCAACGGATGAACCAGCTGTACAAGAAACGGAAGCAGCGGCTAGAGAGGCGTTTGTAGTAACTGACCAAGTAGGCAATACAGTAAATATTCCGGGGACTGTACAAAAGGTGTATGCCCCTGGTTTAGAGGATTACTTAGTTACGCTTGGTGTAACCCCAGTAGCCCAATGGTCCACGGGTGAAAGACCGCAGCAGTATCTACAGGATACGTTAAGTGGTGTAAAAGAAATCAGCTTCGCTAATGGTGTTCCCTCTCCAGAATCTGTAGTAGATTTGGAGCCAGAATTAATTATATTCCCCACTGCTTTTTATGCACAAAATGGTGTTTATGAAAACTACTCGCAAATTGCTTCAACTTATGTGTTTAAGAATGCACTCGGCAATGTAGTGGAAGCCACAGAAACGATTGCGAAATTGCTAGGTTTAGAGGATAAAGCAACAGAAGCTATTGCTGCTTACAATACAAAGCTGGAAGCAACTAAAGCACAGTTAGCCAGCGTTTCTGCCGGTAAAAAAGCAATTTATATTAATGCGAATGCCCGCGCAATCTTTTTAGTGGGTAACTTCCATTACGGGGGTTATGTGCTGAGTGAGCTAGGTTTTGCCCAAAGTGCTCTTGTAGAAGGTGAAATGTCCGCTGATATTTCGCTGGAGATGCTGTCTGATTTAGACGCGGATTATATCTTTATTAACGATAATGATGGTCTGGGAGATGCCTTCCTGGCAGACATTAAAGCTAGTCCTTTATGGAAGGCGCTGCCGGCAGTTCAAGCAGGTAAAGTGTTCGAGGTGGATGGCGATCACTGGAGATCCAGTGGATTAATTGCTTATCAAAAAACGATGGACGATATTGTAGCGTTCCTGCTGCCATGATTATCAAACCGTACGTAAAACCAAACTATGAAACGATGCTGATCACGAGTAAAGCTAATCATAAGGACTATGAAATTTTTATTGCCAAACCTTTGGATGAGCCTGCAAAAGATGGCTACGGTGTCATTTATGTTCTTGACGGCAATGGACTTTTTGAAACCGCTGCTGAAATTACCCGATTGCTAACACGTAAGCCTAAAGGCTATCCACCCGCGATGGTTGTTGGCATTGGTTATCCTGGAGGTGAGGCGTTTGATACCGTGCGTCGAACCTATGATTTAACCATGCCAGCCGAGCTCGCGAATTTACCGAAACGTCCCAACGGCGAGCCTTGGCCAGCATTTGGCGGGGCAGATGAACTGCTAGCTTTTTTTGAAAAAGAGTTAATGCCAGCCATTGCCCAGCGGTTCGTTATCAATAAGCAGAAGCAAGCATTGTTTGGTCATTCCTTTGGCGGATTATTTGTTCTGCATGCGTTGTTTACACAACCCACCTTGTTCTCACATTATATTGCAAGTAGTGCGTCCATCTGGTGGAATGATTACGCACTTTTAAAGGAGTATGAGAGTTTTAAAGCTGATTTACACAGCAATACGTTAAGTCAGTTACCTAAAACACTTATGATTGCCGGTGGAGAAGAGCTGGATTATATGGTCAAGGATAGCTTGGATTTATGTAACAGCATGATGGCCTTACACCTTCCAAGCTTTGAAGTAAGCTGGGCATTGCTTGCGCAAGAGGAGCATGTAAGTGTAATCTCGGGTGCGATTAGTCGGGCCGTCAAATTTTTGCTTACCACATCCTCTGACTTGCGTTAGAAATCATATTATTTTGCATCTGAGCTGGCCCTTGGCTGGCTCTTTTTGTAAAGTGAAGGGAAAGGGTTGGAAACATTGGCCGCAAATGTTCAGAAATCACCACTAGCAGGAGAAAAAAAATTCTCCTTTTTAGTATTGCTAATCTTCATGCTCCTCCTATTAATAGGCGTATTAGTGCTTGCTATGGCCCTTGGCGCGAAAAAAGTACCCTTCGCAGATGTATTCATGTCGATCATCGCTTTTGATGATAAGGCTTCTACTCACCAGGTGATCCAATCCATTCGTTTGCCCCGGGTACTTGCCGCTATGGCAACGGGCGCTGGATTTGCAGTAAGTGGAGCAATTATTCAAGGGATTAGTCGCAATCCTTTAGCCGATTCGGGGATTCTTGGGTTAAATGCTGGGGCCGGGGTCACGTTAGTTATTGCTATGCTTTTCCTGCCGACGCTTACATTTACAGGTACACTTTGGCTCTGTATTCTAGGTGCGGGATTAGGAGCGGGTTTAGTTTTTAGTGTTGGCCTATTAAGTAAACGAGGCATGACGCCTATTCGGCTTGTACTGGCGGGTGCTGCCATCTCTGCTATGCTAACTGCCCTAAGTGAAGGAATAAGTATCTTTTTTTCAGTGGCTCAGCAGGTGGCTTTTTGGTATGGAGGAGGTTTAAGTGGCATTAGCATGACCCATCTACAGCAAATGTTGCCTTGGATGCTTCTTGCGCTATTACTTGCCATCGTAATTTCAAAGTCGATTACTATACTATCTGTAGGGGATGAGACAGCGGAAGGGTTAGGCGTTAATATTAAACTTATCAAAAATCTTTCGCTTTTAGCCGCATTCATGTTAGCTGGGATTTCATGTGCTATAGCTGGATCTGTAAGCTTTGTGGGCTTAATTGCTCCGCATTTGGTACGTTACATAGTGGGTGTGGATTATCGTTATATTATTCCATTATCCGCGATTCTGGGAGCCACCCTTGTTGTGCTTGCTGATTTAGTGGCACGTATCGTAAATGCCCCTTATGAAATCCCTGTAGGAGCTGTAATTGCGGTTATTGGTGTTCCGTTCTTTCTATATTTGGCACGTAAAGAAAGGCGGGAACTATAGTGAAGCTAAGATGGAAATTTATAATTATAGCAATCATTTTACTGCTAGGCTTTATATATAGTGTATCTACTGGTCAAAGCAGCTTAAGCTTACAAGAGTTATGGCAAACCGTATTGGGAAATGGAACACCGAGGCAGGAGCTTGTACTTTTTCAGTTCCGTATTCCACGTATGATCTTGGGTTTTCTAGTGGGTGGCGCGTTGGCAATAGCAGGAATGCTGCTGCAAGCTATAAGCCGAAATGCTTTAGCAGACCCGGGTATACTGGGGATAAATGCTGGTGCTGGATTATCCATGATGTTATTTTTGCTGTTACAAAATAGCTCAACCGGCTTACATACTTATGTTCAGCCCTTGTACGCCCTATTGGGCGGATTTATCGTTGTCGCTCTATTATTTATGCTTTCCTATGATCGTAATCAAGGCATTATTCCCATTCGATTAATTTATACAGGTATTGCTGTTGCGGCTGCGATTAGTGCATTTATGATTGTGTTAACCTTCGTACTAGATCCTTCGCAATATCAGATGATCAAGGTGTGGCTGGCAGGGAACATAGGGAATAGTAATTGGAGTCACGTGTATGCTATGCTGCCTTGGTTACTTCTTATTGTGCCTTTATTAATTCGGAATCATCTTATATTGGATGTGCTAAGGCTTAACGATCCTGTTGTCATTAGTTTAGGGGTATCTTTAAATAAATATCGCGTTTGGTTTTTAGTATGTAGTGTATTATTGGCGGCACCAGCGGTTGCCGTTAGTGGAAGTATTGGATTCGTAGGTTTAGTAGTTCCACATTTAGTTAGACGACTCTTTCGTGGCCATAAAATAATGATTCCCGCATGTTTATTAATCGGTGGCGGATTAGTTGTTATTGCAGATGCGCTTGGTAAAATGGTGGTAGCCAATACTGAAATACCAGCAGGAGTGATCGTGGCTTTAATCGGTGCTCCATACTTTTTATATTTATTGATTAAAAGTGAATAATTGAAAAAACTTTGCGATTGGTGCTGGATATAAAAAAGAATGCCTTGATTATGCTATAATCCAAGGCATTCTTTTTTATATAGTTTTTGTTTTCAGCTTTTCTAAAAGATCTTTCCACCAGTAAATAGATTGCTCTAGTTGAGAAGCGTAGTAGCTTTCCATGAAATCTACGACGTCACGGGTGGAGCTATCTACATCTATTTGCTGGTAAATTTGATTTAATTGATCTTTTTTTATAAGTGACTGTTCAATTTTCTTCTCGATAATCGGGATCACTTTATCAGTCTCTACAAAACGAAGATTCACAAGAGCAACAATCATATCTGAAATAGATTCTGCATCTTCTATTACCTTATAAATTTTGAGCGGGAGCTGCTTGCGCCCTTTATCGGTAATGGAAAACACCTGTTTGTCTGGGCGATGTTCTTCTTTGATAATCTCTACCTGTTCAACTAAGCCCTGTTTCGTAAGGGATTCAAAATGATAATATAGTTTGCTTTCAGACAGATTTAGCAATGTATCAAATGGAATAGGGGTGGATAGTTCTTTTTTTAATTTATAAGGATAATTATTTTCATCCATTAACTTACTTAAGATATAAATTTGAATTGACATCACAGAACCCACTCCTAATTGTTGGCTAAACTCTATCTTACCAAACCTAGGCGGTTATTTCAGCTGTATTTTTAACTTCAACGGGCAGTATAGTTTCTTTAGTCAGAGGTACAGATTTATGAACAAACCGGACGATAACAATGTTAATCATCATAGCCCCGGCAAATACGCCTGCTAATCCCCATAAGAAGGGTGCTGGACTAATAGAACCAAACATTTGTGCCAAATAAGCTTGCACAGAATAATACATCGGGGTGATGCGGCCGAACCAATCGTATGGTGTATACATCATATCACGAGGCATGGTAGCACCATTGGCGATGGTTTGCATGAGCAGGATCGGAATATTTAAGACCATACCGCCTTCGCCAACTAGGAAGACCATAATCGCACACACGTTAAATGCAGCCATATACATTAGAATTTGCTGAGCAGCAACTGGTAACAGTAAGGATAGGTCTACATCTGCAACAGAGAAGGCAATGGTTAAAGCAACGACTGTTGATAATACAGCGATTAATAAAGCTGTGAGTTGAACGAACATAAACAGTTTTGTCTTGCTTGCCTTCCCGCGGTTCGCTTTAAAAGAAGCAACTAATTGCATGGAGGCAATCATTGCCCCAACATAACCAGCCATAGTTAAGAACATAGGTAGCATGTTGTTGTGCATGCCGTCCGGAACATCATTGATGACAACATAATTCCCGACATAACTATTTTCAATTTGTGTAGCCATTGCGGTGGCTTGTTCTTCTGGTACGTTAAAGTTCATTAACACACCTTTTGCGGTTTGCTCTGAGAAGTTCGCGCTTAATTGTTTGTTAATTTCCCCTACAACGGAAGACATGGCTGAAGATACCATGGTGGCAGAAGCTTCGTTGACTGTGAAATCAATACTTGCGGATACCTTACCGCTTTGAACGTTGGCGGAAAATTCTTCTGGAATATGGACAACTAGAGCTAACTTATTATGTTCTAATTCATCCATCGCCTTTTTATTCGATACATCGGTTTTTATCGTTTTGAATGGTAAGCTCTCTGAGAACTGATTCGAAATCTGAGCCCCATATTGACCGGCATCATCATTGACGATAGCAATTTTTAAATCATCCATGTTCCCTGGAAGTGCTGTATACCCTGGTAAGAAAATACCAAGCATCGCAATGGCATAGAACACACCCATAAAAATAGAACCAATGGCCCCTTTGGACTTCAAAAACTGTGAAAACTTCAACGGTATACCTTCTTTCTTCTGAATAACACTTTTATTTTAGTACTCCAATTAAAGTACTTTTAACTGAGTGAGATTTATAGTACGATAATTCATTATAAATGTCAAATTTAAGATACAATGGGTAAGTAGTGAATGATTAAAAAATGAATAACTGAAGGGACTTCGAATATGAACAAGGTTATTGTAATTGGTGCAGGGATATTAGGGGCTTCAGCAGCTTATCAGCTAAGTAAGTTAGGTGCTGAGGTCATCATTATAGATCGTAAGGATGTTGGACAAGCAACGGATGCAGCAGCAGGGATTATTTGTCCATGGTTATCTCAACGCAGAAACAAAGCATGGTATCGTCTTGCTAAAGCGGGAGCAAGCTTTTATCCGGCACTTATTCAAGAGTTAGAAGAGGCTGGAGAAACCGAGACTGGATACGCAAAAGTTGGAGCGATATGTATCCATGAGGATTTGAAAAAGTTACTCGCGATGAAAGAAAGAGCGGAGCTGCGCAGAGAGGACGCCCCTGAAATAGGGGAACTTACGATGCTGACGGATCTTGAAGCACAAGAGAAGTTTCCCTTATTGTCGGAAGGTTACCATGCGCTTCATGTATCCGGTGCAGCAAGAGTGGACGGTCGTGAATTACGTGATGCTTTGCTAAGAGCGGCACAGCGTAACGGTGCGCAAATGATTGAGGGCGATGCTATTTTAGAGTATGCTGATCATGAAATTAAAGGGGTTCGAGTAGGAGAACAGACATTCACAGCCGATGAAGTGATTGTGTGCGCAGGGGCTTGGTCTAACGCTTTGCTTCATCCGCTTGGGATCATGCTCCAGGTGCGTTATCAAAAAGCTCAAATTATGCATTTGAAGCTTGCTCAACAAGCGAGTACAGAGCAATGGCCTGTGGTAATGCCGCCTACAGATCAATATATCCTTGCGTTTGCGGATCAAAATATCGTTGTAGGTGCTACTCACGAAAATGATGTCGTAGGTTATGATACTGCTGTAACCGCAGGGGGAATGCAAGAAATATTAAATAAAGGTCTGCAAACGGCTTCCGGCCTTGCGGATTGTAGCCTAAATGAGATAAGAGTAGGGTTCCGTCCTTTTACTGCAGATTTTCTTCCCGTGTTAGGCAGGGTCCAAGGATGGAATAAACTAATTGTTGCTAATGGACTAGGGTCATCCGGATTAACGATGGGACCCTTTCTTGGTGAGCAGCTAGCCAAGCTGGCCATGAATCAACAGGTAGATATTCAGCTTGAAGACTATGCATTAGAGCATGCAATAAATTGATGAGTACGAGCACGAATGGAGGGGAAGTCCAAACATTCACCGCAGTCACGCACTTACTTTAATAGAAAAATCTTAACTTCAACTAATATAGCGAAGGTTTTTTTTATCCTTTATACTGAAAAGACCAATTAATCTTCCTAGGAGTTGTCTAACGAATCATGATAAAGAAAGAAGTCGCGCATATACGCAAGCAATTTAAGCTGGATCACGATTTAATGAGTATTTACGATATTCTCAACGTGTATATTATGAAGGAAAGCAACGAGATCTATCATTGGGAGCGCCAGCCGTTTGGAATGGTGGACAGAGAGAAGCAGGAGCTGTATATGGGCAATTTCAAAAAACTCCTGACCGGTGAACTGGATCAGAAATTGTTCGAGTTGAAGTTTCAAGCGGAAGCGGAGGAGCCAGCGCAGGTGATGCTTCATCAAGCTTTGGTGACAGGGGATCCGGATGAATGGCAGGACCTGATGCTGCTGTTGGTGGACAGAATGATGGCGGATACTCATTATGAACGGGATACGGTGATCACTTTCGTTCGCGGACAGTATTTCCGCCCGACTAAAGATAGAAACGATGAAGCCGAGGAAAGTGAGAAAAACGAACTATTCGCGCATCCTTTTATCCTATGCAGCGTGAATTCCACGGAGAAACAACGGAAAGCTCTCTTGTTTGATTACGTGGAGCGGGAGTTCAAGTACAATGTCATTGTAGATCCGATTGTCAAGTTAAGTACGCCGGAGCAAGGTTTCTTTTACCCAAGCGTGACGGACAATTATTCCGATGTGAACCGCATTCTGTATTGTACGGGGAAATCGAACTTCCCGGATCCGCATTTTGTCGGAGAGGTCTTGAATGCCGAAAGATCCAATACGGCTCTGGAAGAGAGAGCTATATTCGAAGACATCGTGAAGGAAGTGGCGGGCGAACAGCTTGATGCAACCACTCTCGCACAGGTGTACGAGGAGATCCATCAGGTCATCGAAACCAACGACGATAAGGAAGAACCTCCAATGCTCGATTATAGAGATCTGGAACGTGTACTGACGGTAAGTGGCGTAGAGAACGTGACAATGGAAAAAGTGGAACGGGCGTTTGAAACGATCGTTGACGATAAGCATTATGAGATGAAGGCGAGCAGCGTAATGCCGAAATTCACTACCAAATCGATTAAGATCGATACAAAGGTAGCTACGATTTCGGTCAGCCCGCAGGATTTAAAATATGTGAAGCAAGTGAATTATCATGGGAGACGCTGCATTTTGATTGAGGTTGACGAAGATGCCGTGATCGAAGGATTCACACTTACTACAGAGAATCTTTAGACCGCTTCAACAATGTTATGGGCTATCCTTAAAGTCTTTGAACAAGACTAAGGATAGCCCAATTTTTTTTGTGTCAAATACGGTGATTAAAGATATATTCGATATATTCTTTTGCGCTAGTATTAATTTCTTCATCGCTGGCTTGGAATGAAGCTCCAAAAACAGCAAAGTACGGTAGGGCTTCTGCGCCTACATGTTTGGCACTGGCGTTAAAGGGTGCGATCACTTCGTCTACGGTAAAAGAAACAGAGCCCTCTGGCTGATAATTTTCTTTTTTATCACCAATGGACAGGGCCAGCCCTAACTTTTTCCCGTTAAGCTTATTCCCGTTTGATCCATAAGCCCACCCGTAAGCCAACACATCGTCAAACCATTTTTTTAATAGCGGCGGATAACTGTACCAATACAACGGGAATTGAAAGATCACATGGTCATATGCTTCCATTAGATTCTGCTCTCTAGGAACATTAATATTCCAGTCAGGGTACTCCTTATAAATCTCATGAAGGGTAATGTCGTTGGGATATAATAGCAGTTCTTCTTTCCAGCGCTGGTTGACCCTCGAATTCTCAAGGCCCGGATGCGCCAAAATCACTAGTGTTTTCATGATGAATCTCCATTCTCAGGCCTATACTATTTATGAATATTATTATTATCTTGCAGGTTGTAAAAAAAGAAAATACACACAATAAAGTAAGATGGTTACTTCGAGGTGTGTACTGGACTCCGAAAAAAATATATGCAACAATGAAGTTTTAAGTAAGCTTAATTTGATCAGCATGAACGAGGTGTTATTCTATGAAACAATATCATCTAGGGATAGAGGCAACACTAGAAATCATCGGCGGAAAGTGGAAAGCTTTGATCATTTGCTTTTTGATGTCCGGTGCCAAAAGAACAAGTGAATTACAGCGTAATATTCAGGGCATCTCACAAAAGGTTCTGATCCAGCAGCTTCGTGAACTTGAGAGGGATGGGCTTGTCAAAAGATTCGTGTACCAGCAGATGCCGCCAAAAGTTGAATACAGCCTCACGGAATATGGCGTTACAGCCAATAAGATCGTGGATGTTATGTGTTCTTGGGGAAAAGAAAATATAAAAATAAGACAAAGACGAGGAGAAGAGATCGTCTTGTTGGAGGATACATGTCCTGGAGCAAATTAAAGCAACAACTGGAAAGTTTTCTCTGTCCTGCGTTATCCGGCAAGGTTGAATATCGTGCAAGCAGTTACCGTTATTTACCTGATAAATCAGGGAGCTGTTATATTTCGGTAGATAAAAAGAACGTACTCAATATGAATGATAGAACTAGCTCAATCAGATGGTATCAGACGGAGCAGGAGATTAAGAATGATTCAGAACTCCAAATTCCAATCCATCCTGAAGACATCGAAGCGGTTAGAAAAGATAGTAAAGGGATCATCCCGGAGGATCGTCTAATAGTCATTGCAAGAAGCAGAAAGATATCAGAAGTTGCAAAGGAGCTTTTGTCAGCACAGACCTCATTAAGTAAATCGAATTTTATCGTTATAGCTAATAATTTTTTATCTACTTCTATAGAGGAAAGCATAGAGAGCGATGATATCTTATTGAATATTCTGGCTTTAGTGGACAGACGGGTTGGGAAAAAGCGGATTTTAAACATGAGCGAGAAGATGCAGTTAAAGCATCCGATTGTGCAATATTTTTATGAACTACGGCGTAGTACATTGTGAATACAGGAGAGGAACCCATAGGATGGAACTCAAAAAAATAAATGACTCTATTTATTATTTGGAAAGTGTCCGAGAAACAGACAGACCTGTTTTGGGATATGTTTTAGGTGACAGCTTTTCAATTATGATTGATTGTGGCAATTCAAAATCGCATTTAGATGCCTTTATAAAGTGTTTGGATGATAACAATCTGCCACGTCCCAAATATGCTTTGATCACGCACGTTTGATAAGATTAAGGTTAGCACAGGAAATATTATTTTCGAGGATGCTTTAACGCTGGATTTAGGGGGCACCACTTGCCAGATTATAAAGGTAGGAGGGCCACATGAAGCGGGAGTTTTATTCGCAGGTGATGCACATAGCGGGGATTATTATCATGGAGAAGGTAAAATTGATCCGATAAAAATGAAAAAATATATTGAGTTTTTATCGACTCTTTCATTTACTACGTATATCCCGGGGCACGACGCCCCTATGAGCAAGGAAGAAATCATTCCCTTGTTAAATAGATTTTGTGAGGTCAAGTAAAGGCTAGCCTTATCACATAACAGCTTATTTTATTAGGTGAATTGTTAGGTATGAATTCGGTAGTGTACCGGACGCATGCCTTTTTGTTGTGCCTGATGGGGCAGTTCATAGGGGGTGGCTTATTTGCGTTTATTGGGAAGCAGCGTTACGATTAATCATAAGCAGCCTTGCTTCAAACCCCTCCTGAGCTATTAGAAATCTTAGACGAATTATACATCGATGGCTGGGGACATGTACAGAAAGGGAAACAGAAATGGATAAGAAAATAAGCGTAGAGAATCTAAAACTGACACCACAAAATGATACTTATTATATTGCTTGGAGTATCGGAGTCGATAAGAAGTATAAAAAGCATATGAAAAAAGAAATAAAGAGCCAACTCACAGACGTTCTAGGATCCATGACTCAAAATAATGCTGTGGAGGATATTTCAGTTTACAGTCATAACAAAACAGCCGAAAAACATGGAGAATTCATTATATGGGATTATCTTATCCTAATGCAGATCAAGGAAAAAGAAGATGCCGAAATCATTTTACCTAACTTGAAAAATGTGAATATACCTTTCGTGCTCGAAACAATCCGTATGGAGTTACTTGTAACTACACCAAACAGTACGTACCCTACACCAGGGGAAGGCGCGAGAAAACGACATGTAAAGCCATTTTATGCAATTGAATATGTCGATGTTCAGCCTAATCATATAGATGAATTCCGGGACATAATGATTAACAATAACGGACCGGCAATGAAGTACATAATGGAGGAAGCGAGATGGTGTCATAATTTTTATGCATTAGAAACGCTGACTGTCTTCTATCATAATTCAAGTTATCCTACTTGGAACCAGATTCATGTTATAGGTTTGTATTTGGAATCAATTTTTCTATATAAAAAAGATTTCTCAAAAGGGCTGGCACTGACCCACAGCATTTCATTTGAAGAAAACTTTGCGCAGTTAAAGAAGATAAGAACCATGTTATATAAAACGATCGGGAGAAAGTTGATCTAGAATAGACCAATGGATCATACCCACCCCGTAAACTCCAAAATAGAAGCTTTAGCGGATTGTGCTTCGGATTGTGCGCCTTTACGCCATTGTTTAGGTGACTCACCCATAAGCTTGGAGAAACATCGGTTGAAGCTGGATATGGACTGAAAACCGACTTGCTCAGAGATGGAGAGAATGGAATCGTCCGTACTTTTTAACTGCTTGCAGGCCTCTTCAATACGGGTACTGTTTAGGAAGTCAAGAGGTGCGGACCCCATAATCTCATGGAATTTCCTGCGGAAATGAGTGGTACTTAGGTGGCACAGATCAGCTAAAAAATCGATGGTAATCGGCATCATGTAGTTTTTAGTGATGTATTCCAGAACGGGTGAGATGACAAAATCGCCCTTCAGGCTATGCTCTGTTTCTTGACTAACCAAGGGCTCATTCCGGGAATGAATTCTAAGAAGCTCTATATAAAGCGATAACAATAAGCCGTAGGCACTTTCTTGATAGTAAGGATTTTTTTGCTTCAATTCCTCTAAGACCGATGTCGCAAGGGTATAAACCTTGGGATGTTCCTCTTTGTTCAAAATACAGTTTGTTCCCTTAATTGCCCACAGATTCGGCTCAAAGTTGCTGTAAGCGCTCTTGAAGGATTGCTGAAAAAGATCCTCAGGCGAAAAAAAGATATAAGACCACAGACTGGCTTCATTCGGCGAACTATAAGTTGTATGAGGGAGATACCTAGGGATGAAGGTCACATCTCCGGCTTTAAAAGGCACAGATTCTCCTTTGATCTCCATGATGCCGCTATCCGAATGGCAAATGCCAATCTCCAAATGATTATGGAAATGCAGATGTTCACTTTTAATATCAGAAATCTTCCAACGTTCACCGCTTAACAGCAAGATAGGAAAGTTTATCGGTAAGCTGTAGTGGCGGTATTCAATGATGGGCTTCTTTTTTCTGGGCATATTCTCAATACTCCCATTCTTATTACGTAGGTTGAGTAGATTATAGGTTAACGTTATATCAAATTCAACTATATAAAGAGAACTTGATATTATACAATTTGGGAAAAAAGTGGCGGAGGAGAAGTTTGGAACTGTAGGAGCGTTAGCGTCCGCCTTTGTCAGCAGATTTCCACCGCGAAGAGCGGTATAAAATCAAGAAATTCTTACGACAACAGCGGCCGGAAGTCCAAACATTCTCTGTAGTCACGGCCAATCCCGAAATATAAGAACTACTAGTTAATGGTTGAAATTGCACAGTTTAGTTATGAATATGCTTAGAATCAGACCATTTTACTACTTACAATAGAGTTAGTAAAGCGTTTACAATGTGGACGGACAGCTCTCAAGCGCCTTTGGGGGCGTGTGCGAAAGAGAGGAGAAACAAGATGCTTCAATTAACTTATGACAGAGAAGAGATTTTAAGGGTCATCGATAAAGTGGTCAGAAAAACAATGGCGATGGATTTAACATGGGACTGGCCTTGTGGTGTGGCTTATTATGGGGTAACCAGAGCTTATGAAACTACAGGAAATAAAGAGTATTTGGATATGCTTGTCCAGTGGGCAGATGAATATATCGAGCTGGGTCTGCCGGATTGGACAGTTAACACCTGTGCTATGGGCCATATGCTGATCACCTTGTATGAAGAAACAGGTAACCAGAAGTATTGGGATATTGTGATGAGCAAAGTGGATTATCTGCAGAACAATGCGCTTAGATTCGGAGATCATGTGTTGCAGCATACCGTCTCTATTTCTAATGATTTTCCAGAACAGGCATGGGCGGATACCTTGTTTATGGCGGCATTTTTCCTGCTCCGTGTAGGAAGCAAATTAAAGGATCAGGAAATGATCCAAGATGCCTTGAATCAATATTATTGGCATATCAAATACCTGCAAGATCCTAGCAGCGGGTTTTGGTACCACGGCTACAATAATGTGAAGCAGGATCACATGTCTGGACTATTCTGGGGCAGAGCGAATGCTTGGGGCGCATACACTATGTCGCAAGTTAAAAAGCTTTTGAAAGAATGGTATTTGTATCCCCAGTGTATGGACGTAGAGTGTTCGCTGCGCGATCAACTGGCCGCACTCAAGCTGGTGCAAACGGAGCACGGCCTGTGGCGGACTGTACTAGATGATGAGGAGTCTTATGAAGAAGTATCCGCGTCTTGCGGCATTGCGGCTGCTATGATCAATAACGGCAACCCGCTGCATACCAAATATGTGCAAAAGGCCCTGAAAGGTATTTTGAACAATATCAGTGATGATGGACGGGTACTAGGTGTTTCTGGCGGAACAGCGGTTATGAAGGATCGGGAAGGATACCGCAATATTCCAAAAGACTGGATTCAAGGCTGGGGTCAAGGCTTAGCATTAGCTTTTCTATCCGATATGCTTAAATAGGAGGGATCCAAGTTGTCCAAAAAAACAACGGGGGCCTTTACACTGCCGGGAGAATCCGGTTATGAGGCATTGACCCTGGAATTAGCTGAACGTTGGGGTGCTGATGTCATCCGTGACAGTGACGGCACACAGTTGTCCGATGAGATTATCAACGCAGGATACGGCATTTATTCTACAATCTGCATCATCAGAGATCACAACGAATGGGCGTCACAGAATTCAGACAAGCTGCAGCAGAGCTTTTTAATAACTAATCCGAAGGTAGCGGTACAAGATTATTTATCCATCTATCTGATGGAGGATTTTTTTGCTGAACAATTCCGAGTGAATGATTCCAAAGAGGCGTTTAAGTACTGGCAGGTTTTTGACCGAACGACGGGCGAAGAGGTTCCAAGAGAACAGTGGAATTATGAGCGGGAATCGGGAAATGTAGTCATTACCGGAATTGCACCTTGGCATAAATACACAGTCAGCTTCATGGTCTACCGGATTTGGGAAGAGATCTCCATGTACAATCACACCACGAATCACTGGGAAAAAGAGCATCTGATGCAGATCGATCCCATCTATGTAGAAACGCAAAAATATTTACTCCATTGGATAGAAGATTGGTGTCATAAGCATAAGGAAACAACAGTGGTTCGGTTTACCTCCCTCTTTTATAATTTCGCCTGGATCTGGGGCAGTGATGAGCGCAATCGCCATTTGTTCTCGGACTGGGGTTCATATGATTTTACGGTAAGCTCAAGAGCGCTTGATCTGTTTGCCAAAAAATATGGGTATTCGCTCACGGCCGAGGATTTTGTGAATGGTGGGAAATATCGGGTCAGTCATATCCCGGCGCAGCAGCGGAAGCTGGACTATATGGCATTTATCAATGATTTTGTCATCGAATTTGGTAAGCAATTAATTGATATTGTGCATAAGCACGATAAGCTGGCGTATGTCTTCTATGATGATAGTTGGGTTGGCATGGAGCCTTACAATGACCGTTTTGAGGAGTTTGGTTTTGACGGGATGATTAAATGTGTGTTCTCAGGGTATGAGGCAAGGCTTTGTTCTGGTGTAAAAGTAGATACCCATGAGATTCGGCTGCATCCCTATTTATTTCCGGTTGGATTGGGAGGGCTCCCTACGTTTATGGAGGGAGGTAACCCTACGCTCGATGCCAAAAAGTATTGGATTAATATCCGGCGCGCCTTGCTCAGAGAGCCTATAGATCGGATTGGACTGGGCGGATATTTGCATCTTGTAGAGCCTTATCCGGATTTTTGTGATTATATCGAAAAGATCGCGGATGAATTCAGAGAAATTAAAGAGCTGCATCATAAAGGCAAACCGTATCACATTAAGACGAAGGTAGCCATTTTACACACTTGGGGTAAATTGAGATCGTGGACTTTGTCCGGGCATTTCCATGAAACGTATATGCATGATCTGATTCATATCAATGAGGCTTTGTCCGGATTGCCGATTGAAGTCCAGTTCATTGATTTTGAAGATATCCGTAAGGGAGTATTACAAGAGTGTGATGTAGTGATTAATGCCGGCTCGGCAGGTTCAGCATGGAGTGGCGGAGAATACTGGAGTGACCATAAGTGCGTGGACTTACTGACAGCGTGGGTTTATGAGGGCGGTACTTTTATAGGTGTCAATCAGCCTTCGGCGCTTGAAGGTTATGACAGCTTTTTCAGAATGGCCCATGTGCTTGGTCTGGATGAGGATACAGGCTCCAAGGTAGCTCATGGAAGATGGACATTTGAGGCTAGAGATGAGCAAGATTTAGTGCCTGAAGGAGCCAGCATAACACCTAAAAATAACATTTATCTTACGGATGGCTCGGCAGCGGTATTGTGTGAAAAGAGTGGGATGATAACATTGTCTGCCCATGCCTTTGGTAAAGGAAAGGGGATCTACCTGCCTTCTTTCACCTTAAGCTTTGAAAATACAAGATTGCTGTTAAATGTGATTCGTTATGCCGGGAATGAGTTAAAGGACACAAAGTATATTACGGATAATTTATATACAGAGTGTGCGTATTATCCAGAAAGTAAAATACTCGTCGTGATTAACAATAGCGACCAGCTTCAAAAAACTACGATTGATACAGAATATGGACAACAAACGTTGGAATTAGATCCGTTTGATACTATTATCCGAACTATTGGCGATTAATTACATTAAAAAAGCTCAAGCCAGCGGCTAACTTGCCGATGCTTGAGCTTTTTGCTGTGAGGCCTATAGTATCTAGTATCTACTTATTTTGCTTTTATGAATTCAGCAGATTTGATCCCAGCTTGACGGCCGAAAATAATGATTTCTGCAACAGAGTTGCCGCCAATCCGGTTTTGTCCGTGTAAGCCGCCTGTAACTTCACCTGCCGCAAACAGACCAGGAATAGCTTCACCATCTTTATTCAGAACTTCTGTGTTCGTATTGATCTTCACACCACCCATGGTGTAGTGAATCCCAGGAGCAATTTTAATAGCGTAGAAAGGACCAGTGGACAGGTCATTGTCCATTCCTGTAGTTCTGCCAAATTCGGCATCCTTTTTATTCTTAACGGCGCTGTTCCAAGTATCAAGCGTTGTTGCCAGCTTATCCTCTGGAACACCGATTTCTTTGGCCAAAGCTTCGATGGAATCCGCCTGAATCACGAAGCCCATTTTGTCATATTGTTCAATAGCCTTCACACGGGATTTAACACCGGAATCAAAGACCAGCGTAGCTGCTTTTTCAGGCAGTGTATTGATGGAAGCCGTTACTTTATCACGGGTATCCAATTCGTTGGTGAAGCGTGTGCCTTCACTGGAAACAAGGATAGCGCCTTCCCCACGAACAGCTTCGCCGATGAGGTAGGATTTTTCTTGCTGCACAGTCGGGTGAACTTGGATTTGATCCATATCGACGGTTGTGCCGCCGAGTTTCTCAATCATCTTGATGCCGTCTCCGGTACTGCCGATTTGGTTAGTAGTAACGTAGCCTTCCAAGTCAGGTCTTACCTCGGAGATCAAATCCATATTGGCACCGAACCCGCCAGTGGTTACAACGACAGCATCTGCCGTAATTGTTTTTTCCTCTGTTTGGTTAAAGAGGACTTTGACGCCATTTACTTTGCCGTCTTTTTCAGTGATTTCTTTGACATCAGCATTCACAAAAAGTGGGATTTCTTTCTCTTGTACGTTTTTCACTAAACCTTTGACAAGGTATTGACCCACAGCAGAGCCATCTTCAGGACGGTGTGTACGTTTTTCGTTCATGCCGCCTGTAATGGTGATATTGTTCAAGCGGATTCCGATGGAATCCAGCCAATCGATCGCACTCGCGGAATTATCAACGAAGAAACGAAGCATTTCTTTGTCGTTAGTGTCATGGCCACCTTTTAATGACTCTTCATAAAATAAATCATTGCTGTCTTCAATGTTTTGTTCTTTTTGGAATTTCGTTTCAGAAGCATTCATTCCCGAAGAGGATTTGGTTGTGTTCCCGCCGGCAACCGGCATTTTTTCCAAAATAACAGGGTTCATGCCTTTCTCTTTGGCCTCAAGCGCTGCGGACATTCCCGCACCACCCGCACCGACAATGATGATATCATATTTATCTTTTAATTGATCGAATGGTGTGTAGCTTGCTTCAGATGCCCCGGAGACGGCTTCAACTTCTTTTTTCTCGTTGTTATTACTCTTGCTCTCGTTCACCTTGTCGTTTCCATTACCGCAACCTGCGGTAACGAGCATGACAGAGAGGACGAGACTCAGAGCACCAGCTGCTTTCTTTTTCATTGTTAACCCTCCACTTTTATATTTCTCTATTAAGATGTACCAAAAGAACCCGACAAAAAAGAAAGGAAGTATCAGAGGGAGTTGGAAGTGGAGAAGCGCGCGCGTCGCTGTTATTCTCCTAACTTCAAATCTTCTACGGTTACGTCCACAGTTTCCATCGTTATTCTCTTTAGTTCATCTTCTTATTAAGTATACCATCAATCATGACTATTAGTGAAAGTTTTCACAAATTATACAAGTCGTCTATTCTAACATAGGGTAACGAAATATTGAGCGGATTAGGCGGAAAATGGACCATAAACCATATAACTAGAAGATTTGGCGTGAGATTTTCTCACTGTAGAAGTGGTAACTGTCACGGATTAGTAAAGCGGTTTTTGTTCTTCTGGATTTTTAAATGGTAAAATGAGAGTATTGCCTACTAGTCAATCTGGAAAGACTAACATGAGACATAGAAACAAATTCTAATTAATAGGTGAGAATATGGAATTTAATAATGTAATAAAAGAAAAAGTAAAAGAGGATAACTATAAAGTGTTTGCTTTACTAAGCCGCTATTTGAATAATACCCCCGACTTTATTAACAAAGAAGAAATTGAAGAAATCGTAAACTGTGGTGTATCTTATGAATACGCTTTTGGTTTAATGCTGGCTGCTGCTTTTGGGATGGATACGGTTGATAATGTTGATGATAAGGAATTGTTCAACCAATATTTTAGCAATATGCTTCATAAGCTTGATGCAAATGAATATTATGACAATCCATATTATAAAAATATCAAGATACCCACTATAAAGATTAATAATAGTGAATTAAAATATGAAAAATATAAACCTTTTGAAGGTTTTGTTTGCAATGATATCATCCGGACAGAAGAGGGAAGACAAATTCCTCAGGTTGGTTTTTTTCAAACTGAATTCATGTTCCCGGCTGTCTTGGAGAATGACAGAATCTGGATGACGATCACGCCAAATGAAATAGAAACAATGAAAGAAGCTGTTGATAAAGCGTGTGGGAATGTTCTTACGTTTGGGCTTGGACTTGGCTATTATGCTTATATGGTTTCTGAAAAAGTTAATGTTGAAAGCATAACGGTTGTTGAAAAAAATCAAGATGTCATTGATCTATTTAATAAATATGTACTGCCACAATTCAGTAATGCTCATAAGATCAGGCTTATCCAAGCAGATGCTTTCGAATATGCAGAACAACATATGTCTAAGGAAAAATATGATTTTGTATTTACGGATTTATGGCATGATGTTTCTGATGGAATGGATATGTATTTAAAAATGAAAAAGTTTGAAAAGGAAAGCCCGGATACTGTATTTATGTACTGGATAGAACAATCTATTTTATGTTATTTGTAATTTTGAGTTGCGTAAATCTGTTGTAGCTGACTCTGAAAGGAAGAACCCATTTTTGAAAACTCCTATATCTATCATAAATTGGCTAGAGCACAACGAAATCATAAACGACTTATTAAATCAGGAAGACAGCTTAATTGCGCATACAATGGATCAAGGATTTGAAGCTGAGGTCATAAGGATTAATTCTGATCAAGAGAGCTATGTACTTAAAACATGGAATAAGGAATCCAGACCGGATGTCCAGTTTCAATATCGTTTATTGGATGTTCTATCCGAACGAGGAGTAGCCGTCTCTAAACCAGTGGGCTGGGGAATCAATCCGGAGGGATATAAGGTGTTGTTAACAGGTTTTGACGGAACCCCTATTCATAAAATGAATACTCGGAAAATGAAGGAACTCGCAAACCTATTAGCAAAAATACATAAAATTCGCGTTGAAGAGATTGGAAATATACAACTGCCAAAATACGATTTCATCGGCTACTTTTTCCCTGAAGCCAAAGAACAATCTGATATTTATAATGTGTTGACTATTCTTGTTGAGCAAACTCCAATGAAGCAAGACTGTATCATTCATGGGGATTTTCATATCGGAAATATAGTGGAGGATAAAGAGCGATATACCATAATTGATTGGACGAACGGCCAGTTGGGAGACTCTAGATATGATTTTGCCTGGTCACTTATTCTGCTGAAAATATATATCTCCGAGCGTTATGCTGATGTGTTCCGATCTGCTTATCTATTGGAAAATGATATAGATCAGGAAGAACTTGAAATCTTTGAAGCCTGGGCATGTCTACGGTGGATTTTGCTGAATAGAAGAGGTAGCACACCGAAAGGGCCTAATACAACGAAGAGAGTGAAAAGTTTAATCGCTGATAATCGGTTTTTAAAAAAGATGGATAGTAAATTCTTCTGATGTACGCAATATCCGCTTTTAAAAGCGGTAGGCTTCAGCAAATAGGACACGACAGATAGACCGCATGCCTTTGTGAGTGGGCGGTCTATTTGCGTACCCCTCTTTCTAAATCTCTTCTTTGCGAATTCCCACATATCCGATTTTCATTGGATTTTCAGTTTGGGTGTTTATAATGCTTTTTATGAATCGGGACAGTGGATTGTAAAGGGCTTTCGATTGCGCAAAGGAGGTTTTCCATGATAAGAGGAATTCAAAAAACATTGTATCTCATACTTGCATTCTTTATCGGTCTTTTTATCGCATCCTCCTTTTTTATTAGGGCGAAATATAATTATTTCGTATATGGGGACACGCCAATTTTGGAGAGACAACAGCTGGGTCTTTTTATTCTAGTGATCGCAGTGGTGCTGGCATTAAGCGTTATTTTGTATAAAATGTGCCTGAAGCTTAATAAGTACAGTTGGAAAATAGTCATTCCAGCCACACTGCTATTTTCTTTTGCAATCCAGATGGTGATTATCTTTCTGTTTCCACGCTTGCCGACGGATGATTCGCAGACAGTGCTTTCATTGGCACTCGACATGCTGTACAGGAATGATTATTCGTCGTTTGACACGAACGGCTATCTGCATATGTTTCCGTTTAATTTTTCGATCGTTTTATATTTAAAGACGTTGTTGTTGATCTTTCCGGATAATTATCTGGTAATCAAAATATTCAATATTCTGTTTTCACTCTTAACCTCATTAATGATTTACATGCTGTATAAAGAGCTCAATTATAAGTCCAAGGATAAGGATTATGGCATCCTCGTGTTTGCCGCAACCTATATCCCTTCATTGTTTATGAGTAATTTTATCTATAACGATGTGACCGCTACCGCTTTCCTGACAAGTGCTTTATATTTTGCCATAAGATTTATCAAAAGAAGGTCCATTAAGGATATTCTCTTCGCAGCTCTCTTACTGGCAATAGGCAACTATTTCCGCAGTATCGGTGTTATTTTTCTGATTACCGTGGTGGCGGGTCTTTTATTTAACATACGTTCTATCGGGGTGAAAAAGGTTTTTAGCGCTTTGTTTATCACGGCCATATTGTTTAATGTTCCCGGCTGGACGCAAAATGCTGTGCTGCAGGCGACGAATGTTGTAGATGAACCGATGAACGAAAATTCTGCACCTGTCTACATGTGGCTGAATATGGGGATCAATCTGGAGACGTTTGGGTTCTGGGACAACCGGGAGAGCTACGCTATCTATCAGCAGGATGCAAATTATAATAAGGCAGAAAGTACGGAGTTATTTAAAGAAGAAATCCGTAATAAACTCTCCGAGGCGGGCCTAAGTGACTTAGTGAAGATGTATTATAAAAAAATCGTTTGGACCTGGACGGAAGGAACCTACCAGATGGAACGATATGGGCTCGGAAACGACGGATCATCCAGTAACGGGGGAAGAATGGGCTTTGTCATGGACCGTTATAGCTACACTAATGCTGCTACGGATTTGTTTAAGGCAGACTCCAATTATAGAAGCGGAATGTTGTGGCTGCTGTATGTCCTGAATTTTCTGATGTATGTATTTATACTCGTTCGCTTAATTGGTGGAATAAGAGCCAAAAGATTTGAAGAGACCTCTTTGATTCTTGTGGTGCTGGGCTTTATCGGATTCTATCTTTTATGGGAGATCAAGTCCCGGTATATTTACCCGGTGTATCCGCTGCTGATCGTATTATCCTACATGGGTTTTAAGGACGTATACGATTATATGTTAAAAAGATATTTTCCACGTTAACTATGTTCGCTCGGAAAGAGGGGATTCAAAGATGCGGATCAAGCGATATTTCGCTTTGCTCATAGCAGTGCTAAGTTGTTCCATGGTGCTCGTCTCCTGCGATGCTATTACCGCACAGAAGATAGCGAGTACTGACTCCGGGTCAAGAGCGAACGGGGGACAGGGCTTCACCGGCGGGCGGGGTAAAGATGGGGGCGGATCTCCCGGCATGAATGGTGGGACAAGGAGAAACGGCAACCCAGGTACAGATGGCGGTGGCGCACAAAGTGGGCGGCAGTGAACAAATTTCATGAACTTGCCCCAAGCCTACGAAGATTAAGTGTGATAGGATAAGGTTACATTTAAATTCCCCGCGGGGGTAAGAAAAGGGAGCACCATGAGAATCATTATATCGCCTGCCAAGAAGATGAAGATGGATACGGATTTCTTGGATTGCCGCCAGATGCCGCAATTCATAAGCGAGTCGCAGACTCTTCTGGCCTTATTACAAAAGTTGAATTATGAAGAAGCCAAATCGTTATGGAAATGCAATGATGCCATCGCCACGCTGAATGTGGAACGGATTCGGGATATGGATGTAACACGGAATCTTACACCGGCTATTTTTTCTTATGAGGGTATCCAGTACCAGTACATGGCACCCGGGGTACTTCAAATGGAGGAGCTGGAATATCTTCAGCAGCATTTACGGATATTGTCCGGATTCTATGGAATCGTCCGGCCATTTGACGGCGTTGTTCCGTACAGGCTGGAGATGCAGGCTAAGCTTAGCGGACCTGGTTTCAAGTCTATCTACGAGTTCTGGAACAGGAAGCTGGCAGATCAGCTATTGTCGGAGACTGATATCATTCTGAATCTGGCCTCTAAGGAATACAGCAAGTGCATCTCCCCTTATATTGGCGGGAACGTTCGAATGGTTAGTTGTATATTCGGGCAGGAGATCGGCGGTAAGGTAGTAGAGAGAGCGACCCTGGTCAAGATGGCCAGAGGTGAAATGGTACGCTACATGGCTGAGCGGCAAATCAGCTGTGTGGAGGATATCAAAGGCTTCGACGGATTTGATTTCAGCTTTGCTGATGAGCTGTCGGATGAGAGTACGTATGTGTTTATTCAGAAAAAGAATGACTAGAGCAAGCAGTACATGAAGGTAATTCTGAAGGAGGTTGAATAACCGGCTTCAGGGTTACCTTTATTTTTTGGTCAACGAAACAACGAAACCAGATGCTGATTTCTAGTTTTTTTAAAGGGGATAGATTAGGGTATAGAGAATAAAGTTCGGGTGGAATAAGAACAGGTTAACGAGGAGGACTTATGATTTTCAAAAGAGATCCATTGGATAAACAGAGCTTACTTAAAGAATTGGATTCGCTAGGCTATTCTGACAGAATCAAAAAAGTAGCAATCTTAGGCCGTGATCATCTCGGATCTGTCCAGTACTCCCAATTACTAGCCTCTTTGCTGGAGGATGGCGTTTATGAAGCACGACTTGCCTTAATCGGCGCCATTGCAACACAAGATGCTGTTATTATTCTATCAGCACTGCGGCATCCCAAGGCAAGTATCAGAAATACGGCTGCGGGTCTTTTGGCAAAGGTGGCTTCGGATGCTGATATTGAACGTGAGCTCCCCCATTTATCCCATGATTGCCGTCGCAAGCTGCTGCACAGTATTTCACAGATTAACCGTCAGGAATTAGCGGAACGCTTATTGCCTATAGTGTATGCCCGGTGGGGAGCGGAGGAAGCCGCAATTATATTGCAGGCCTGTTATTCGGCAACGGTAAGTAAATGGCTTGCTGATATCGGGTATGCCATAAAAGACTGGAAGAAATTATCCAGCCGGCATCTTGACGTAGTAGCGGAATACTTTGCAACAACACTGGAAAGCACACCACTCAGGGAAAAAGGCTATGTCTGGTGGAGATTCTCATCAGCTCTGGAGATCCTATGCAATCTGAAGGCAGATTTGGTGCTGGAGTGTGCGCTGAATCATGGACCCATGGGCATCATACATCCTGCTTTAAAAGAACAGCTTGGCACGCTTGTACGCCAAAATCCTAATAAGGTGTATCAGCTGTTAACACGAACGGAGTCGCGGAGCGATCTGATTTCTTATGGCGTTCCTGAAGCTGTTCTTAAAAGGAAAAAATATTTATCCATTGATCAATGGATTGAGATAGCGAAACTACTCGCAGATCACCCTATGCACATAGCAAAGCTGCTTCATAATATTGCACCTTCTAACCGCAAGGTCATTTTTGATGCTGTGTATGAAGAAGATCAACGCAATGAACGTATTTTTCCGGAAAGATTACTGTATGTATTACCGCATGCCTTGCGTGACAAGGAAGCCACCCGGATGCTTGCCCTTCGTGAAATCAATGATGACCGGGAGAGAACAGTCAGATTTACAGCTTGCCGTTCTATTCTTCATTCAAGAGCGGGACTTGAACAAGCAGCAAAGGTATCCAGTGCAGACGAACGTGCCACGGCGCTTATGCAGCTGATCAGAAGTACCGTTCTGTCGAGACAGGGCATGAATGAAACTTTGGTGTACCTGGGCCGGATTAAAAATGATCAGGATCCTGTCCGGGGCGCTGTGTTTAAAGAGCTATCGGAAAGTCCTGCGTCTGTGTTCACGGATACCCATGTACAAGAGCTTACTTTGCTTGTTGATAGTGTTATAGAGGCCCGAGATACTTCATATGGTACAAAATTTTCCGTTCAACAACTGGCATTTGCTATTCTCCGGCATAACGCATTACTTCCTCAAGGTGAGCTGTTTAAGTTTTCTTTAAAGACGATTCAGAAATTGGCCAAGCAGAATGGGCAGCTTTCCCTTCCATCATTGGAGAAGAATTTACCCCGGGGAGTAGAAGAGATTATCTTCGACGAAATTTATACATTAGCTGTACAGGCCAACAAAAGAGAAGACTACAATCTGGTGTTAAGCCTAGCTAGCTCATTCGGTAAAAGAGGGTACGGCATCATAAAACTTCAGAATCTGTTAAAGGAAGCAACGAGGGCAAAGGCAGATTCTACAGCCATACAAGCGGCCAGATACTGGCTTGCGCCTCGTACAACGAGTGATGCCAGAGTTAAGGAATTATTAGCTTTAGATAAATCGTATATTACGATCCATGAAGTGTTCCAGCATCTGCATCTGAAGCGTCAGGAATGGCTCGATCCTTTTATTTCAGGGGCTGTCATTAAGGGCAAGTTCCTATCAGGCAAAACTATCTATCTTGTGCCGGCCGCGGATGGATTCCACAGATGGCTGCCACGTCAGCAACAAGCTTTAAGTGCCTTATTAGAAAAAATTGCATATGATGCCAAACGTAATCTTTGGGAGCGTGCAAGCGTTATTAAGATCATGGCAAGCATGCCTGATCTCGGTTCGGATAGGTTACTTGGGCTTATGCAGGATAAGGAAGTAACTGTAGTAGAAGCTGCACTTCATGCCTTTTCACTTACGGAAGAACCGGAGAAGGCACTTCCCGTTCTGCTGGAGAATCTGGATGGGGACCGGGCCCGTGTAGCCATGTACTCGATACCCAGATGCATCCGCAGGGTGAATCCGGTGTTACTGGTTACCATGCTGAAAGAGCTGCTGAATCGGGATAAGCTGAAGATCACTGTCAGAAAAGAAGCCATCCGCTTACTGGGCGCTTATAGAAGCGATGACAGTCTTCCGCTATTGATGAACGAGTTCGAGAAACCCAATGCACACAAGGATGTAATCATAGCCATAGGGCATGCTGCGAAACAGCTTTTAGATGATGAACGCGCTTGGGATATGTTAAGTACAATGGCTTCTTCCTCAGAAAGTGACATCGCAGGAAGTTTATTATCTCAACAGCCTAATGCTCTTCCGCTAGACTATAGACCACGTTATCTAGGATTAATCCTTGAAATTGCAAGGCACCAGGATGCGTATATTTGCAGATATGCTTTCATTTCTATGATGCGGTGGACAAATGGAAATGAAGGGATTGTTGCAGCTGCCACCGCTCAGTCTATTACGGATTTGGAAGACAGCACTAGATGGGAAACTGCTATGAACACGCTGGTAGAAACCTGTCGCGATGGTAAGATCAATGAGGTAGTAGTTGGTGTATGTCAGAGACTGGTTAGTGCAGCGATAAGTGATGATTGGAACGCTACTGCCAAAAGAGATTTGCCTCATCGGCAACGTCTACTGAAATTAGTCAACCAGCTGATAGCTTTGCCAAAAATCACCCGGATGCACCTTATCCCTTTGTATACGGATCTGATTGACTGTCTGGCATCTGATGAGACCTTACAGCAAGCTGTGATGAAATTGTATATAGCAGCAATAGACTGGAATAACGTGGAGGAATCCGCCAATTATCTGAATCGGATCGTTGCCACTATTTCAAATCAGCCCCAGCTATTAAGCGATGTTTATAAGCAGGTCGCGTATAATTTAGAAGAGAGCACGGGATACTGGAGTCCGGAAACTTTATTGGAAGTTGTAGATGTTCTAGGGTCTGAGAGCCGTTACGAATCTCAGTATATTGGACTTTCGCTACTTGAAGTTGCCGGAAGTGCTCTATTGTGGAGTCCAGAGCCTGCAGAGCGTCTGCGGTTGTACAGAGATCACACGAACCTTGCGGTTCGCTCACTTGCGCTAAATATTTGGACGGCGATAGATTAGTTTTTGATATTTTTTGAAAATATAAAACACCAAAAGTGCTCAGGCTGCAAATTAGCCTGAGCTCTTTTGGTGTTTCTTCAATTAAGCTTCCATCTTCTGTGCTGTGTAGAGGCGGTAATAAAGGCCCCGCTGTGCGATAAGCTCATCATGTGAGCCGCTTTCTGCGATGCCTTTGTTAGATACGTACATAATACGATCGCAGTTTTTTACGGTGGAGAGGCGATGCGCGATAATGAACGAGGTGCGTCCCTTAAGCAGTTCATTCAGCCCTTTTTGCAATAAGCGCTCAGTCTTCGCATCAATGGAAGAAGTGGCTTCATCCAAGATGAGAATGCGCGGATCTGCCAAAAGTGTTCTTGCGAACGAAATGAGCTGCCGCTGTCCTTGAGACAGCTTGGAGCCACGTTCATTGACCTCTGTCATGTAGCCTTGATCGAATTCACGGATGAATTCGTCGGCGCAAACGGCCTTTGCAGCGGCGATTACTTCTTCTTCGGTCGCATCCAGTCGGCCGTAACGAATATTGTCCAGAATGGTACCGGAGAAGATGAAGCTATCCTGTAACATAATCCCCATCTGGCTGCGAAGAGATTTTAACGTTACCTGCGAGATATCCTGGCCGTCGATCAGAATCTGACCACTGGAAATGTTATAAAAGCGTGAGATCAGATTGACGACGGTTGTTTTGCCCGCACCTGTGGGTCCTACCAGCGCGATGCTTTCTCCCGCTTTGACCTTGAAGGAGATATTCTCCAGAATATTAAGCCCCGGGTCATAGGCGAAAGTTACATCGTCGAAGGTGACATGGCCCTGTACAGATGGCAGTGTTTTTGCATCCGGAATATCACTGACGGTAACCGGTTCATCCAGCGTTTCGAAGATACGCTCAAGATAGGCAACGGCGTTGATGAAGTTATTGTACAGGTTCGAAAGACTCAGAATCGGCTGCCAGAAGCGGGCAGCGTAGCTGCTCATCGCCAGAATGACACCGAGGGTCATGTCTTGAGGACTCAGAGTTAGTAGGCCTACAAGGAAAATCAATGATGTAACAATCGTAGACAAGTTGTCTACAGAGAACGGAATAAGTAAGTTGTAACGTTGAGCCTTCATCCATTCTTTACGGAAATTACCTGCGAGACGTGTGAAGATTCCTTCGTTACGTTGTTCCCGGGAGAACATTTGTGTCACACCAATACCGCTGATGCTCTCTTGCAGATAGGCGTTCAAATTGGAGCTTTTGTTGGACACTGCTTGCCATGCCCGGCGTTGCCGGGTTTTGATCAGCAGCATGATGCCAAGGAAGACTGGCAGTCCGGCAAGGATGACAAATGAGAGTCGTACATCGACTGCGAACATGAAGGCTGCGATAAAGATTAAATTCACGATTTCTAGAATAAAGTTGATAATCCCGTTGGACAGCACATCTGAAACGGCGTTGACGTAGTTTACGACCCGGATAAGGATCTTGCCCTGTGGGCGGTCGTCATAATATTTGAAAGGCAATTCTTGCAGATGCTTAAACAAATCCGTTCGGATGTCAAAAATAATATCCTGCCCAACACTCGTCATGATGCGCGAGCGTATCGTAGCCAGATAAACACTGACCACGATGGTCACAAGCATCAGTGCAGCCCAACCCAGCAGTGCAAGCTTCTCTTTTGCCGGAATGGTCACGTCGATGACATGTTGCATGATCAGCGGAGCCGACAGTGAAATGGCTGCTGAAAGTGCACTGAGCACGAACGCAACAATCATTGGCGTTTTCTTTCGTTTGATATATACCATCGCACGCCGGAAGTGTTTTATATTAAACGGCGATTCAAGATTTTCATCGACGTCAAATTTATTCCTTGCCACTTGCGGTCACCTGCCTTCCAATACCCTCGTTCTGCAGTTTAAACACTTCGTAATAGTAACCACGTTTCGCTAGCAGTTCAGTGTGTGTCCCTTCCTCAACTAGCTTCCCGCCATCCAGAATGAGAATACGGTCGGCTTGCGAGGTAGTAGATACACGCTGCGCAATAATAATTTTCGTACAAGGATAGTCCAGTTCACGCAGACTTTTTTGGATATGCTCCTCCGTCTCAAGGTCGACCGCAGAGGTCGTATCATCGAGAATCAGGATAGGACGGTGTACCGCCAAAGCACGCGCTAAGGCAATACGCTGCTTTTGCCCCCCCGATAGTCCGACTCCGCGTTCCCCGACAACGGTATCATAACCTTCAGGCATTTTGGTAATGAAGTCGTGTGCGGCTGCGAGCTCTGCATAACCCATTGCATCTTCTTCCGGAAGATCAGGATCGCCATAGGCGATGTTTCCATCAATGGTATCAGAGAACAAAAGTACATCTTGGGTCGCCATGCCGATATTTCCACGAAGTTCATCAAGCTCCAGCTGCCGAACATCAACACCGTCTACGAGTACGCGCCCTTCAGCTACATCGTAGAAGCGGGGGATGAGGTTGATGATTGTTGTTTTGCCTGATCCTGTCGCGCCCATGATTGCTACAGTTTCACCGGGTTCAACGGTAAAGCTAATATCGTCCAGTACGATAGCGCTATCATATTTGAAGCGGACATGATCGAATTCAATACGGCCTTCATAACGGCGTTTGTCAGTGACAGTATGCTCGTTAACAATATTTGGCCGGGCATAATAGATATCTACGATTTTGGACAAGCTCGCAAAAAAGCGCTGAATGTCGTTGATAATGATACCAATGTTGCGCATAGGGTTGGATATAGCCCAAATAAGCGAAGAGAAGGCCATAAATTCACCGAAGGTGATCCGGCCGTTCATAAGGAACAAACCACCAACCAACATAAGAATTACGTTGAAGCCCTGAGCGAAGGATTCCAGATAAGGAAAATAATCAAGCCATACAAGGGCGGCCTTTTTGTTCGCCGTAGAATAGTTGACATTCTTCTCTGTGAATTTTTCGACCTCGAATTCCTCGCGGGCAAAAGCCTTGACCACACGGTTGCCTGAGATATTCTCCTGTGTAGTCGTGTTAAGCTGGGACAGCCGTTCACGCAGGTCAATATACATAGGACGGACGCGTTTAGCAAATATGTAAGCCACGATGAAAATGGGCGGTGACAGGATAAGCATCCACAGCGTCAGTTCCGCATCTATGGTGAAAAAATAGATAACGGCGGCAAGGAAGATCGTTAGCGATTCAATGATCGTCTTAAAAATCCAGGCCATAGAGTGACGGACCATGTCCAGATCGCCTGTCATCTTGGTCATGAGATCGCCGGTACGATTATGATCGTAGTATTTTCTGTCCTGTCCCTGAATTTTGTTGTACAAATAAATGCGGACATTGTACATCATATTTTGCGAGGATATCTCGTACTGCATAGTCGTGAAATATGCGAGACCTGTGCGCAGTAGAGAAAATCCAATCATGCCCAGACAGAGCATAATCAATAATTGCCGTTCTTGTGTAAGATTCTGCAGGGCGTTGTCACCGGCTATAAACGTATCGACAATGCGCTGACTGATGTACGGATTCACGATTGTAAGACTTGAGCCCACCACCGAAAGGCAGAGTGCCAGAATGTATCGCGTCCGGTTTCCCTCTAGGTTCTGCCATAGCCATTTCAGTTCGAACATCTGATCACCTGTTTCTGATTGTTCTTGTTCTTTCACTCTTGCCTGAAAAGAGTAAATAAAACAAAGTGATTATAACATTATCAAATGACTAAGTATCGTTTACGGTAAAATTTCCTTGTTACATTATTGTTACAAAAAAATGAACTTATTAATGATGTGAATTTCACCTTGTGTAATGAGGGTTTGCCATTCGGGCTTGGGCGTTCTAATTATGATAAACTGAGACAATGTAGAGTAATTAGACTTAGTTCGGATAGGGACAGGAGGAAGAGAAATGAGTTTTGTTGCTGTAAAAGGGGAGTACAAGCGTTACAAGATGGGCGAGAATGTAATTGTCGCGAATGACGGGATTGATTTTGAGATAAAAAAAGGTGAATTTGCCGTGATCGTCGGCCCAAGCGGTGCGGGTAAATCTACGGTGCTTAATATTCTGGGTGGAATGGATTCCGCCGATGAAGGTCAGGTCATTGTGGATGGCATTGATATCGCCAAGTTTAGTGCCAAGGAGCTGACAGGCTACCGCCGAAATGACGTAGGTTTTGTATTTCAGTTCTATAATCTAGTGCCTAATCTGACCACACTGGAAAATGTTGAGCTTGCTTCGCAGATTTCCCCGCGTGCATTAGATGCACGTAAGGTGCTGGAGGATGTGGGTCTGGGCGCGCGGTTAGATAATTTCCCGGCTCAGCTGTCCGGTGGTGAGCAACAACGTGTCGCTATCGCCAGAGCGTTAGCTAAACAACCGAAGCTGCTGCTCTGCGACGAGCCGACAGGAGCGCTTGATTATAACACCGGCAAGCAGGTGTTGAAGCTGCTGCAGGATACTTGTCGTAACACCGGGACAACGGTCATCGTAATTACACATAATCTGGCGATCGCTCCGATGGCTGACAGGGTTATAGAGATTAACAACGCTAAGGTACGGAAGATGGTGATCAATCCTTCGCCGGTATCCGTTGACGATATTGAATGGTAAGGAGAAGGCATCTATGAAAAAGCGAGCATTGTGGAAAGATATTTTTCGTGAAATTGGGCATACCAAAGCCCGGTTTATTTCGATTTTTGCAATTATTATGTTAGGCGTCAGCTTTTTTGCCGGAATCAAGGCCACTGGGCCAGATATGCTGAATACAGCTGGAACCTTTTACAAAGAGCAGCGTTTGATGGATCTGAAGGTGCAGACTAACTACGGCCTGACCGAAGACAACATCGGGTTACTCAGAAATGTACAGGGGATCGATGAGATTCAGCCGAGCTATAGCACAGATGTATTCATGGGTGATAATGCTTTAATACTTAAAGTCAATTCTTACAACACGGATAAACCACTTAATCAATACCGTATAATTGAAGGCCATCTTCCGGAGCATTCCGGTGAAATCGTGCTGGACGATAAGCTAGCGGAAGAATATGCGTTGGGTGACAAGGTATCTTTCAGTGGAAACGGTACGGATGCGGAGCTGTCGAACAGCTTCGAGACATTGGAGTATATCGTAGTTGGCTTTGTTAGAAGTCCACAGTTTATTGAGCAAAGTACCCGGGGCACCAGTGGGATCGGCAAAGGTACGGCGGATGCGTTCGCCGCGATCCCGGAGTCAGATTTCAAGCTTCCGGTGTATACGGAAGCCTATCTGTCCTTTAAGGATACAGCCGGGGTGAAGGCTTATTCGCCGGAATATGAAGATCTGATCGAACAGCATACCCATGCTGTAGAGCAGGCGATGTCCGGCGTGCCGGAAGCAAGGCTTGCTGAGCTGCGGGCGGAAGGCGAGAAAGAGCTTTCTGGTGGCCGCGCAAAGGTGGCAGCCGCCGAGCAGCAGCTTGCGGATTTGCAGCGCCAGCCGGAGGAAGTGCAGCAGAAACAGGCTGCAAGTATGAAGGCAATTGCTGCCGGACTTGCTTCTGCCAAGGAGGAATTGGCAGCAGGGGAGCAAAAGCTTGCAGAGCTGGAGCAGCTTAAGGTCTACGTTACTGACCGAAGCGCTAATCCGGGATATGCCGAATATAAAGATAACGCTGATCGGTTGTCGGCGATTGCCAGTGCGTTTCCTGTGTTCTTTTTCCTGATTGCTGCGCTGGTCAGCTTGACGACCATGACACGGATGGTTGAGGAGCATCGCCTGCAGATTGGGACACTGAAAGCACTTGGTTATGGCAACCGCGACATTATGGCCAAATTCCTGGTCTATGGTACGCTTGCCAGTCTGGCGGCTTCAATTGCGGGTCTTGCGGTTGGATTTACCCTGTTTCCGGGTATTATCTACGATGCGTATAGTGCAATCTATAACTTGCCGGATATCACGAAGAATTTCTATCTTTCGTATTCGATCATATCCGTTATCGTAGCGTTAATATGTACCACGTTGACGGCGTGGATTGCTTCACGGGTAGAATTACGCAGCAATGCTTCCGTATTGATGCGGCCGAAGGCACCAAAGAGTGGCCAGCGTATTTTACTGGAGCGGGTCACTTTTATATGGAAGCGATTAAGCTTTGTCCAAAAGGTTACCGCACGAAACTTATTCCGCTATAAGCAGCGGATGTTCATGACTGTATTCGGTGTGGCTGGCTGTACAGCGCTGATCCTGACGGGATTTGGTCTCAAGGATTCAATTGGCAGCATCGCCGGGTCGCAGTTCGGCACGATTATGAAATATGATGCACTTGTGGCACTGCATGAAGATGTGTCTGCCGATGTGCTAAAAGCCTACGAAAAACTAATCGATGGTGAAACTGCAGTAACTGGCACGCTGAGTGTGGCGCAAGAACGGATGACCGCACATGCTGGTGGTGTAAATGATCAAGAGGTTCATCTGTTCGTTCCTACTTCCGTTGACTCCCTATCCGATTTCGTGGAGTTGCGTGATCGAAAGAGTGGAGAAGGGCGGATGCTTACGGATGATGGGGCTATTGTCTCAGAAAAACTGGCTAAGCTGTATGGGCTGGAGTCTGGTGATAAATTGACCGTGGTGGACAAAGATAATGAGACGTTCGAGATTGAGGTCGCGGCGATTACAGAGAATTATGTAATGCACTATGTTTATATGACACCGGCGTATTATGCTTCTGTGTTCGGAGAAAAACCAGTATTCAACACAGAACTGCTGAACTACACCGCACATGATAAGACATGGGAAGACAAATTTGGTGAGAAGCTGACGGCTAATGAGGGCGTCGCTGCCATCAGCTTTTCCAGCAGTGTAGGCTCCGCCTTCGATGAGACTATGAAGAGTATGGACGTTGTAACCTTGGTGCTCATTGTTTCAGCGGCGGCGTTGGCTTTTGTCGTCCTCTACAATTTGACCAATATCAATGTGTCCGAGCGGATCCGGGAGCTGTCAACCATTAAGGTACTGGGCTTCTACGACAAGGAAGTAACCATGTATATTTACCGCGAGAATATGCTGCTTAGCCTACTCGGTATTGTGGCTGGATCGGGTCTCGGCATAGTGCTGCATAGCTTCGTCCTGAAGACGGCCGAGCTGGATGCGACGATGTTCGCTCCGATCATCAAGTGGCCAAGTTATATTTATGCGGCGCTCCTAACACTGTTATTCTCCGGTATTGTTATGGCGTTCATGCATATTAAGCTCAAACGAATCCATATGATAGAGGCTTTGAAGTCGGTGGAATAGCATCTAAAAATTCCAGAGCTGCGGCTCTTTCTATGGAATAGCGTCACTGGAGTCCGAAACTATGCTTCAAGGGCGATAAAGAGCAAATAGCGTCCTCTGGGTCCGTAAGGAACAGGGGATGGTTAGGAATCGCCGCTATCGTTCGCTATTGGATGCCATCCGATGATTTCTGACGATATTGTTTGCTATCTGAATTTATGCCCGAAGCTATCGGACCCAGAGGACCCAGAGGACCCAGAGGACCCAGAGGACCTTAAACGCTGGATTATCCGTCATTTGGAATGATATCGGACTCCATAGCAGCTATTGGCATAAAAAACGCTAGATGTGAGGCTCTTTCTATGGAATAGCGACACTGGAGTCCGAAACTATGCTTCAAGGGCGATAAATGAGCAAATAGCGCCCCCTGGGTCCGTAAGTAACTGGAGATGGTTAGGGACTGACGCTATCGGACGCTATTGGATGCCATCCGACGATTTCTGACGATATTGTTTGCTATCTGAATCTGTGCCCGACGCTATCGGACCCTATCGGACCTAGAGGACCTTAAACGCCGGATTATCCGCCATTTGGAATGATATCGGACTCCATAGCAGCTATTGGCATAAAAAACGCCAGAAATGATGCTCTTTCTATAGAATAGCGACACTGGAGTCCGAAACTATGCTTCAAGGGCGATAAATGAGCAAATAGCGTCATCTGAGTCCGCAAGCAACAGAGAGCTTTGATTTGGCGATGTGCGTGAGGGTATATGCGTAGATTTAGAAGTAGAAGCAGAAGTAGAAGTAGAAGCAGAAGTAGAAGCAGAAGTAGAAGTAGAAGTAGAAGTAGAAGTAGAAGTAGAAGTAGAAGTAGAAGTAGAAGTAGAAGTAGAAGTAGAAGTAGAAGTAGAAGTAGAAGTAGAAGTAGAAGTAGAAGTAGAAGCAGAAGTAGAAGTAGAAGTAGAAGTAGAAGTAGAAGTAGAAGTAGAAGTAGAAGTAAGTGTAGATGAAGAAGCAGAATTAGAGGTAGAAGTAGATGTAGATACAGCTGAGCCGAATACTCGGAGCCGCTCCGCCTCTCCGCTCCTAGCTTCGCCAACCTAAACTGCAGACAACTAAACAACAGAGCAGCGTTCTCAAACGAGAGAATCGCTGCTCTGTTGTCTTTTACGATACTAAAATGCATCGAACTGTCTCCTGAATAGGAAAAAGCTACTTAAGCGACATGTGCAGGATAGGAAAAGGATTACCTTGTTCATCAAGTGCTGTCCGCTCAAACACCTGAAATCCCATATGCTCATAGAAACCTAAAGCTTGGGGATTTTGCTCATTCACATCTACGAGGTGTACGTCGAGTTCCTGCATGACATAAGCTACGAGTGCTTTTCCAACGCCTTTTCCCATTGCAGCAGGTTCTACAAACAGCATTTCAATCTTATTATTCTGAACCCCTATGAAGCCAATCACCTGCTCTTGATCATCTGTAAAAGCAAACAAATCGCTTATGCCCTCAAGCGCCTGCGTGACCAGCGGCCGCAAAGCATCAATATCCTGCTCGGATAGAAAAAGATGAGTATGCCGCACGGATGATTCCCAAATGTTCAGTAGACGGTTTAACAATTCTTCATTTCTAGTTGTGAAGATTTTTATTGAGTCCATATCTTTCCCTCACGATGCAATCTAATTCGAAGAAGAAGCTGCAGCCGCAGCTGACGCAGCCGCTGCCCCGGCAAGAGCAGCCTGCTGAGCAATTATAATATTGGTAATGTTGGTGGAAAGCATCGTAGTTAATACGCCGGTTTGCACATCCTCCACAGATCTGAAGGCTACCAGTGCAGAAGACAAGAGCAGTAATTCCTGCTTGCCAATAGACCAGTTCCCGAAGCTCTTTTTTGTACGCAAAAATTCGTAAGTCTCCCAGACATCAGTAACGATGTCCTCCTTGTTGCAAGGGAGCAGGGATAACACGCCCAGTGAGGAGAGGGTATATTCCTTGTCTAGCCGGATACCCTGTGCACGAAATGTATCTCTTAATGCCAATACACGGTCCGCTGCTTGAGGGGCTTCTTCCCCAAGAATCAATACCTGGGTCAGGGCCTGCACACTGTTGCCTGACATAAACTCGGGCTTAAGCGTTACATAGAGCTGCTCCATGCGGTCTACGCCACTCTCAACATCGATATCGGAAAGCCCAAGCATAGCGGAGAAGATATAATCGTCCTGTCCGGTAAGGAAACGATGTTTTGCCTTCATACTATCGTAAAATAGCTTTGCCCGTTCTACCGTACGCTGATATCGATCCGATGTTGCATTAGCAGCGATTTGATAGGCAGCAACGACGAGATAATCAGAGGCTCTGAATTTGGCTTCCTTCATTAAATCATACACGGCAAGTGTGTTTGCAAGCAGAGTTTCCTTCTCGTCAGAAAGAGAGAGCAGGGCGGCAATGCTGATCACCGAAGCTCCTCTAAATTGAGAGAAAATCCCGGTACTCTCCTTAATTAGCTCGTAGCTAGCACGGATAGCTTCGTCATCTGCAACTTTGTCCTCTACAGCATACAATAGTGCCGCTAACCGGTTAACCATTGCATTTTGCCATGGGAAAGCTTTTTTGATCCTCTGAGCGTTGTCTGCGAACAATTCAAGCCTAGCTGGATAATGCTCCTTCATTGGATACACCTCTTATCTCTACTTTTAATTCATAACATTACGAAAATCCCGTGTTGTAGATTCATTTTACTATAAAAAATAAATCGGTTGCCCACGAAAGCGGCCTACCAATAGACTAGAGGTTGTTCAGGTAACCCAATGATTGATTTACTATGAGGATGTTATAATAATTATAAGATGGATCGGCAGGGGCTTAAATGACAACAAAGGAGAAGTGCGACGATGACTGAGAGAATACCTGAAATCGTATTGAACGATGGAGTGAAGGTGCCTGCTATTGGTTTTGGTACCTACGCGTTAAACGGTACTGAGGGAGCACAAAACATCACTAAGGCGATTGATGTTGGCTATCGTCTGATCGACACTGCGTTTAATTATGAGAACGAAGGTGCGGTAGGCCAGGCTGTTCGGCAAAGTTCTGTGCCTAGGGAAGAGCTGCTCATTACTTCCAAGCTGCCAGGACGCCATCACTCTTATAAAGAAGCGTTGGCTACGATACAGGAGTCTTTATTCAGAGCCGGATTGGAATATTATGATTTCTATCTCATCCACTGGCCTAACCCTAGAGTGAATCTATACGTTGAGGCCTGGCAGGCGATGATCGAGGCACGTAAGCAAGGTTTGATCCGCTCCATCGGTGTATGTAACTTTTTGCCGGAGCATATTGAGCGTTTGATAGTTTGATACAAGAAACTGGTGTAGCGCCGAGCATGAATCAGACTGAGCTGCATCCTCATTTTAATCAGGAAGAACAGCGTGCATGGAACAAAGAGCATGGGGTAGTGATTGAATCGTGGAGTCCATTGGGACGGGCTAGCAGTGTACTGGAAAATGAGAAAATAGCGGAAATAGGCAAGGTTCATAATAAATCAATATCGCAAGTTATCTTACGTTGGCATATACAGCTTGGGGCTATTCCCATTCCAAAGGCTTCTTCTCTAGAGCATCAGCGTGATAATCTGAATATTTTTGATTTTGAATTATCGGAAGCGGAGATGACCATTATTTCCGGATTAACCTCGCCAACAGGCCGCATAGCTGATCAAGATCCCGCATCGTATGAAGAATTTTAATAAATTTAACTACAACACGCCATTTATTGGCGTGTTTTTTATATATTAGGCTCTTACGAGCTCTTTGGCATACTGTTTGCCAGACGAGAGCAGGTTGTCGCTCAGTTCAGGATCTTTAACCGTCCGTGCAAGAACAAGGGAGCCAACCATAGTACTGAACAGTGCGCTACCTTTGGACGCGTCAATTCCCGCCAGATCAGAGATAAAAGCAATCATCCGCTCCAGTTCCTGCGTGAATACCTGCCGAACTTCTTCTGAGGAACGGGATATTTCGCTAGAGAGGGCAGGGATAATGCAGCCCATCTCCATTTTGTCGCGGTGATACGGACTTAAATAATAATCAATGACAGCATTGATTTTGGGATTCTGCTCTTCCTGGTCAGCGACCTTCTGCAGAAGTGCGATGGTATCGCTGATGGCATACCGGCAGGCTTCCGCGACAAGCTGTTCTTTGTTGTCAAAATGGGAATAAAACCCCCCATGAGTTAATCCGGCCCCCTTCATAATGAACGGAACGCTTACATCGTGAATACCATTGGTGCGAAAAGCCTGAGCAGCACTTTCAACGATTTTATTTCGCACTTTTATTTTATGGCCTTTGGGATACGGCATTGTAATCACTCCACAGCTTCATAGTTCTACTTTTAAAATATTATAGGCGTCATAATAAAGCCTGTCAATTTAGCGATTCTGAGAAAGTTAGCTTGTGAAAGGCGAGGCAAGGTTATTGACTGTTTTAAAATATGATGGTAATAATATATTACGATCATCATATTTTAAAAAGTTCAACAGGAGGTATTAGGAGATGAGTAAGCTTGAAGCCGTAGAAACATTGATTATTGGATCAGGTCCGGGAGGTTATGTGGCGGCGCTGCGATCTGCACAACTTGGGATGAAGACAGCGATTGTTGAACGCAACCAGCTTGGCGGAGTCTGCACACATGTTGGATGTATCCCATCCAAAGCATTAATTGCTGAATCACATCGCTATGATTTGCTCAGACCATTCAATTTTGCAGATGCGTCAGCATCTTTTAAAAATGCTCAGCATTTTAAACAAGGAGTTGTGAATAAGCAGGCAGGTGGAGTCAGTTATTTATTAAAGACTGCTGGGGTGAGCGTTGTCGAAGGAGAGGCTAGCTTGGTGGATGAACATACAGCTATCATCAGTCAGTCTGGACAGGAGCAAACCTTATCCTTTAAAAACGCTATCCTGGCTACAGGATCTCGTCCGATTGAGCTGCCAGCCTTTCCTGTTGGCGGACGTATTTTGTCTTCCACAGAAGCTCTGTCGCTCCCTGAGATTCCAACTAGCCTAGTAGTTATAGGTGGGGGCTATATTGGTGTCGAGCTGGGGCAGATGTATGCCAAATTCGGAACAAAGGTAACGATTCTGGAAGGAGGAGAACAAGTGCTGCCTGGATTTGAGGCGGAGCTTGTGAGCCCTGTTGGAAAGCAGCTGAAAGCCGATGGCATGAAGATTATTACCGGAGCGACAGCAGTGAACGTAGTGGAGAGTACAGATACCATTACACTGCATTATTTAAAAAATCAGGAACAGCAGCATGTTACAGCGGAATATGTGTTAGTTACTGTGGGCAGAAAACCAAATACAGACGGCAATTTAGGACTAGATCGCATAGGCTTGCCAGTGACGAGTAGGGGATTGATTGCGACGGACGAACAGTGCAGAACAGTTATCCCGCATATTTTTGCAATTGGAGATATTACGGCAGGCCCGACTCTCGCTCATAAGGCATCGTACGAAGCAAAGATTGCGGCAGAGGCCATTGCAGGTCTCTCCTCCGAAGTTGATTATCGAGCCATCCCGCTCGTTGTTTTTTCGCACCCAGAGCTGGCCAGTGTCGGCTTAAGTGAAACAGAAGCAAAGGCAAAAGGTATTTCGCTGGTTATTGGCAAATCCTCCTTTGGGATTAACGGAAGAGCCTTGGCCTTGAGAGAGACAGAAGGTTTCGTCAAGCTTGTAACGGACCTAAATTCAGGAGTCGTAGTGGGTGCACAAATCGTTGGAGTAGAGGCATCCACACTCGTGTCGGAGCTTGCTCTGGCTATTGAGATGGGAGCCACTGTGGAGGACTTGGCAATGACCATTCACCCTCATCCCACATTGGGAGAAGTAATTATGGAGGCTGCTGAAAATGCAGTTAAAAAAATGGGGATGAAAGAGAGTGGAAAATGAAGATAAAAGCAGGGCTATATATAGGAATTGCGATTGTGCTGATTGTTGGTGGGGCGCTTCTTGCTGTAAAAGGAAAGGATGCAGTCAGTCAGGCTGAGAGCAGAAAACAAGGGATTCTGGATGCGGAGCAGAAGACAATATTTTATCAGAATAGTCCAGGGTCAATTGTCGAGGTCAGTGTGGCTGTGGGTGATTCCATAAAGCAGGGAGAGGTGCTGTTTAAGGTTAAATCTGCTGAAGGAGAAACGGATGTAGTTGCACCGGAGGACGGATCAGTCAACAAGATTATTGTAAAGCCGGGAGATCTAGTCCAGCTAGGAATGCCAATGGCGGTTTTGCAAAAAAACAACTTTTATACAGACCTCTACATACAGGAAAGTGAAATCCAAAAGCTAGAGGTGGAGCAAAGCATTGGCGTTTATTTTCCATATTTGGAGCACCCAACGGAGGTGACAGGTGTAATTACATCCATCGCAGCCGCACCTCAATTTGCGAGCTTACGTATGTCACGTGAAAAAGGGCAAGCCGATTTAAGCGTGTTTCTTGTCCGTGTAACTATGGAAGGGAATGCTGATTTGCTTCCGGGGATGACAGCGGAGGTGAAGCTCGATGAAGTCACTGATTGACGAATGGAAGTATGTGGCGGATAGTAAGTATTTACGCCTGATTTTTATAGGTCCGCTTATTGCGGCCCTGTTTTTTGGCTTAATGTTCTCGAAGAACCAAATCAGCGAATCGCATGTTATTGTCATTGATGAGGATCACAGTTCGTATTCACGACAGCTGATCTCAAAGATAAACGCCTCTCCATATATGAACGTAACAAACGTGTACTCCAGCCGCCTGAACCCAGAGACGTTACTAGCAAATGAGCAGGCTGTAGCGGTCATCATGCTTCCCAAAGAGTTGGGGCAACATCAGCAGCAGGGGATATCAACGAATATTGGCATCTTAATGGATAATACAATGCCATCGGGGTTAACCAGTATCCGGACTGCGATTCAGGAAGTCATCCAGACGGAAAATATGACACTTTCTATGACCCGCCTCCTCCAAAAGGGGATGGATGCCGAAACCTCTAAAGGGCTTGCTTCTCCGTTATCTCTTCAGCAGCGGATGTTGTTTAACCCAACCACAAGTTATGTGAGCTTTATGGTCATTGGATTTGTGAATATTGTGGTGCTGATGATTACAACAAGCGCAGCGGGTTCAATTGTCCCTCGGTTGCGGCAGGAGGGGAAACTCTTTGCAAACGGGAAGTCTCTTTGGCAGATTTGGGTTCGCAGTGTACCTTACGCTGTTTTGACCACTATTTCGCTGCTCCTATGTTATGGCTTATTAAAGCAGGTGGGGGGAATGCGCTTTGAAGCAGAGCCTTATCTGTTTATTATTCCGCTGTTTGTATATGCCTTTGCCTTGTCGCTTATGGGACTGTTAATTGGTTATACTGCCAAAGACGTATCCAAAGTTAATTTACGAACCAATTTCGTGTTGTATCCGTCGTTTCTTGCTACTGGAATCCAGCTGAGCCCACTTGCCTTTCCAGAGTTTTTTCAAATTTCCGCATGGGTATTACCTATGAACTGGCTTAATCGCCTCATACGTGGAATGGCTTTTCGGGATGGGGCGCTAACAGCCTACAGTCAGGAGCTGGGGGCGCTGCTGATGATTATCGGCGTTGTATCCTTATTCATTGGATTGCTGGTGCTTAGGGAGATGAAGAAACCAGAGATTCAGTTCTCAGAATCAGTCAGCGCTTGAGTAATTTGATCTAGTCTAGTTTAGTCCAGTCGTGCAAACCGTTGTTCTGTTTTATCAAGATGCTTCACCCGCTCTTCTAAGCTGCGGTCTGACATCCCGGCATAATTATACCAACGCAGGTTCTTTCGTATTCCCATTTTGCGGAAGGTGCCTCTGAACAGAATTTTGGTGATGGGGTTGCCAAAAATCCAGCGATAAAAGAAGTCGGGCGTGTTCATTACGGTCAGGAGGGACACTCCTTTGATATTCGGGAGCAAGCATTTGAAGGGCCGCCCAGGTTTAGTTTCTTCGTAGACAATGCCTTTTGCGAATACCTTATCAAGAAAACCTTTGGTAAGAGCGGGCATAGCTTCCCACCATATAGGGAAAATGAAGACGATATGATCCGCTGCTATAAGACGCTGCTGATAATTGGCGACTAGCGGGTCGGTGGTTCTCATTTGCCGCCAAGCAGTGAGTTCTTCGTGCGACATGACTGGATCAAATCCATCGGCATGCATATCGATAAGATCAATCGTATGGCCTTTGGTGGTGAGACCTCGCTTTACGGAGGCTAATAAGGCTGCGGAATAGCTTCGCTGATGGGGGACATTCTCGGACGCTGTTGCTCCGTAGGGATGATCAAAAATAATTAAGACATTCATATAAATACCTTCTTTTCGTATTATTGTTTCCTTGAAATAAAATATTAACTATGGAAACAATAATACGTTTTAAGTTTCCCTGTTGTCAATATTATTTCTAGGAAACTTTATTTATGATCTGTGTCTTGTTAAAATGAGCATAAGATGAATTTACGAGGAGACTTAACAGTGACGCATTCTTTCGAGAACTTAACTAATAAGGATATTTTGATAAAAAAACTGATAGAGATGATTCCCCAACTACAAAAGCGATTTCAATCGGAGGATGATGAAGAGAAGGAATGGTTGATTCAGAACTGCAGTAATCCCCTTATCATTGATTTCCTCCAAGACTCCACAGTCATGATGCTGCATGTAATAGATGCGATTGGACAGCTTGAGCCGGTGAATGGCACTACCATTTCGAAGCAATTCGGAATTCCAAAAGGCAGCGTGTCCAAAATCACTAGAAAATTAGTGCAACAGGAAATTATTCGCACGGAGTTTCTCCCCGATAATAAAAAAGAAGTGCTTTTTCTTACAACACCTCTAGGGAAAGAAATATTCGATTTGCATTCAGCCCTACATAAGCAGATGAATAAAGGGATAAACCGGTTTCTGCAGAGATATAACACAGATGAATTGTTATTTATAATCCAAGCCTTCGAGGATACTTTGGAAGCGTCATGGGTTCATTCGGAATCGGTTGCTGAAAAAGAATTATTAACTGCTGGAGCACCTCTTGAGCCTGTGGAAGACGATGAAATGAGTCAAATCGTAGACATGCTAAACCAACTGGATACGCGCAACCTCAAGAAGGCTAAGGTAGTTCTCCAAGCTGTGTTTTTTACCCCTTTTGCTTAGTTTTATATTTTTTGATAATGATTTACGAGTTGCTCTAATTTATCTTTGATTATTTGTTTTAAGGCTTCAGGTTTCACGGATGTAACAGCATGACCATATCGCATAAAATAATTAGCCAAGAAATCCTCTTCACCTGGATTATAGAATCCCTTAATGACTGTTTTCGGACCCACCTCTATTTCCATAGAAGGATAATGTTCTTTATAAAAAATATCCTTTGCTTGTTCCGCAATCCCAACTTCAAAGTCAATACTTTTCGCAGACTGATAGATTTCTAATGAACGACTAAGAAGTTCTTCTATAGCATAACGAGCTTTGCTTTCCTCTTCTTCAATGAAGGTTATTCGATCACATCTAAAAACTCTATATGTATTCGTCGTAAGCTCTATTCCAGTAGCATACCATTGACCAAACTTAGCGGAAATCCTAAAGAATTGAACAGAGTAGCGTTTTGTTTGGTTTTCTTTTGTATATTCAATGTTACAGGCACTCTCATTTAGAATACTTGCTAGGATTTTATCTAAAAAACGGCTGACATGCTTATGCTGATACATTTCGAATTGCAGGACCTTTTTCATTTTGTGAATCTGGTTGATTTGTGTACTCGATAGACAGTGCTCGAACTTTTCGTTTAGCTTGTTAACGCTTAGATGAAAGGGTGTAGATTGATAAGATTCTAACGTCAGCATGGCAAAATACAGCGCATAGACTTCATCTATCGTGAAAATAATAGGGGATAACAATCTGTTTTTTAAAAGTCCATAACGTCCGTGTCTTCCGTGTTCCGCGAAAATAGGCATACCTAATTGTTCTAATGAACTAATATCGCGTAGAGCGGTGCTTTTTGAAATAGCGTATTTATCCATGAGATCACTTAAATTAAAGAATTCTCGACTGTTTAAATACCTCATCATGTCATTTAATCGTTCTGATTTCTTCATATAAAAAGCTCCTTATTAAGGTGTCATGTTTTGATACCTTTATATAGGATAATAAGTTTAAGGCCAGATATCAAATATATAAAAAGGAGAGATTTATACTATGAGTACAACCCTAGAAGTAGCTATTTTTTTATCGATGAATGGAAGAGCTAAGGAAGCTATAGAATTTTACAAAAAACATTTTAACGCAGAGGAATTGTTACGTGTCACCTATCAACAACTCGCAGAGCGTGACAGCTCCATACAGCTTACGGATGAAAATAAGGATTATATTACTCACTCTGTCCTGTTAATCGGAAAAACAAAAATAATGATAGCAGAAGATACAATGAATACGAATGAGAAATATACAGTGGGCAATAACACTTCATTATGTATTCAAAGTGCTGACTTAGAGGGGATTGAAGGTTTTTATAAAAGCTTAATCACAGACGAGCGCGTGAAAATTATTGCTCCTTTATCCAGCAATGTGTTTAGCAATGCCTACGGTATCATTGAGGATCCCTTTGGTATTCAAATTCAACTCATGTTCGATGAAAGATTACATTAAAAAAGCTTCATGCTTCTAAAACAAACCAAGTTTAAGATGCAGCCGACTAAATTTCAGGGGTATTGTCCTGAGTTTAGACGGCTTTTTTCTTGAGAGACGGATTACCCGCAACCAAACGATAGAACGAAGATCGCGAGACTATGCAGATTGTGCTTTTTGACGTTCCTTTCTAAATTAAGGCGGCACAGCAAAATACCGATAAATATAATAGCTAATGAATATATCTAATGGAGGAAAGACGGATGAAGAGGATTTTTAGTGTTTTGCTAATTGTATTACTGGTTATACCAGCGCTCGGCACTACAACCTTTGCGAGCAGTACGGTGAAGGCTAAGGTAACCGAGAGCAGTACATATTTTGATGGAGAACAGCGGAACCTGAATGGGTTCAACATATCGAATAACAATTATTTCAGACTACGCGATTTGGCAGAGCATTTCTCGGGAACGAGCAGCCAGTTTGATATCACTTGGAATAAAGCGAACAATGCGATTGAGATCATAACTGGACAAGCTTATACGCCCGAAAAGAAAACAACAAGTAACTATTATAGCCGCAATAGAAATTATGCAGCTACGCTTTCAAATTCTAAGGTGCTGGTCAATGGACAGTTGCAGTCTATTACGGCGTACAATATTGATGATAACAATTATTTTCAGTTGAGAGATTTGGCGGGTAAAATCCCGTTCGATATTGAATTTGACGTTCAGTCTGATCGCATATCGCTATTCTCCACAATCCCAGATCATGCTTATCGGGTAAAGACGGCGGCTGTAGTTGAGAGTAACGGGGAATCTTCTTATTTTCCTAGATGGAAAAGTACGGTCTCTTCTTATCTTGTGAATAATAAGGATGGGACTGTAAGTGTTATTGAGGCGAACAAAGAGTTTACGATTGAAACGTACAATGAGAAGTACGAACTAACAGGCAATAAGAGCATTCCTTTTGAGCTTCCGGTGTTTGGTGGCTTCTTTAGTGGGGAGAAGTATAACTATATTGCTTTTGGCCAAGAGAACCGCGAAGAGAATGATAGCAAAGAAGTCATTCGTATTGTCCGTTATGATAAAAGCTTCAATAGAGTAGACAGTGTCTCCATAAAGGGTGGGGATAGCTATACCGTTAGCCCGTTTGATTCAGGCTCCGGTAGTATGGCTGAGGCTGGAGATACGCTTGTATTTCACACCTCACGTACAAGATACACGACAGAAGATAAATTAAATCATCAATCCCAGCTTACCATTATCGTAAATACTAAATCCATGACCGTGACCAATGATCTGGGAAGATTCCAGAAGAATCATGTCAGTCACTCTTTTGACCAATATGTATTGTTTGATGGTACAACTCATGTTCTAATCGATCATGGCGACGCTTATCCCCGTTCGATTGTTCTGAATAAAGGAGACGGAGCCAGTTATAACGAAGTGGACTTATTTAATATTCCCGGCAAAATCGGAGCGAACGCGACGGGTGTTTCTATAGGCGGATTTGAGATGTCCCCGGCGAACTATATAGTCGCTATGAATTCGGTAGATCATTCCCTAGTCAAAGAGTATACATCTTATGAGATGGTGGGTTTGGAAACAGACCAAAGGGATGTCATGCTTAGTGTGTTGCCCAAGTCCAACCTGAGCAGTACTTCGGTGAATAACATCACCTTAGCTAAATATGTAGGCACGAACCTGATCGCGTCCATCCCTAAACTAGTAAAAATCACAGACGACAAAATGATGGTGCTGTGGCAGGAGTTTGATAAAGAGAATCATCCGGGTGATCTGAAATATGTTCTTATAGATGGAGCGGGGAAAGCTACTAGCGACATCCAAACGATCAAGCATTTTGCCTTATCAGAGTGCAGTCCTATTATTAGTGGTGATAAAATTATTTGGTATACTAACAATAAGGGGTCCCGAGTGTTCTATTCGATCCCGTTAAATTAACGGATTCAATTAATAACAAAGTGGGTAAATTAGACTATAAGCTATAAATAGGACCTTCTAATTAGAAGGTCTATTTTTTCACGCAAAAATCACATCATCCATGGAGGTCGCTATGCATCGCGTAAATCTAAACCAGGAACAGTTCAACCAACAGGTGATTAATCACGCCTCCTTTGGGATCGCCCTTTTATCGCCAAATGGTTTGATTCTGACCGTAAACCCAGCCTTTGAACAGACTTTTGGTTATTCTACTGAAGAGTTTGAGGGTATGCGGTTAGAAGACCTTTCTCACCCCGATGATTTCGGCAACCTTCATGATTTAAAGGCACTCTTGGGTGAGAAGACGAAATTGCAGATGGAAAAGCAGTTTGTCACAAAAAATGGAGATTATATTTGGGGACAGCTTACTCTCCACTTATTCAGCGACGAGTCGAACCAGCCAGCATATTTCATTTGCCAAATCGTTAACATTACAAAGCAAAAGGAATCCGAGCAACGCCTTCAGGAGTCTGTTGAACGGTATACGTCGCTTAAAAAATATAACCATGACGCCGTCATTTCCTTTGACCTTGACGGTCGAATCATTAACACCAATAGTATGGCAGAAAAGATAACGGGCTACGCCATCGAGTCCGAGTTGATCGGGATGAGGCTTGCGAGTCTGATTGGAGAAGAGAATGTCCAGCGCATACTGGAAAGAGCCCTTTACGATAATACGGTTGAGCAGTATATCAATAAGCTTGTCACTAAGGACAGCGAAGTCGTTGAAGTGCTCACCAGTATTGCACCCATTTATGTGAACAATCATAATATCGGATTTTACCTTATATGCAAGGACATTTCCGAGCAAAGGCAATTGTCGCTAGCTAAGGAAGCCGCAGAGTCCACGAATAGAGCTAAAAGTGAGTTTCTGGCTATGATGAGTCATGAAATTCGCACTCCCATGAACGGAGTGATCGGCATGACTGATATTTTGCTTGAAACAGAGCTTAATGAAGAACAACGTGAATATGTAGAAATCATTCGCAAAAGTGGAGGAATCCTGCTCAATATAATTAATGATATCCTTGATCTTTCAAAAATTGAGGCAGGCCGTAGCGAGCTGCAAGAGGATACATTTGATCTGCGAACTTGCCTCAAGGACAGCTTTTCTGTTATTGCAATAAAAGCTGAACAAAAAAATCTGGAGCTCACCAGCATCATAAATCATGACGTTCCGGAATTTATTTACGGTGACGAGGAACGCTTGAAGCAGGTGTTCTTGAACCTGCTAGGCAATGCTGTGAAATTCACACCGGCGGGCAGCATATCGGTAAAAGTGAGGCTTGTAAAGGAAGATCCCTCCCTGCTTGCCTTTACGGTAACCGATACTGGCATTGGAATTGATCCTGATCGACTTACTGATATTTTTGAACCGTTTGAGCAGGTGGATAGCTTTATGATGCGGAGACATGAAGGTACGGGGCTTGGCCTTGCCATCAGCCGCAGAATTGTCGAAATGATGGGTGGTGAGATCTATGCGGAGAGTGACGGCAAGAGCGGTACGTCGGTTACCTTCACAATCAAGCCCAAGAAATCAGTGGTAATCCCTCGCCAAGAGGCTAACATTAACAAGCTTCATACCGCACGTGAGGCAAGAATTTTACTTGCTGAAGACAACACTATCAATGCGCTAGTACTGACCAAAATACTCGAAAAAATGGGTCACAGCGTTATCGCCGTAACAAACGGCATAGATGCGGTTGAAGCAGCACGGAAAGAACCCTTTGATCTTATTTTATTGGATCTTCACATGCCCATTATGAACGGTATAGAGGCTATGAAGATGTTAAGAGATGAGCATCAAGAGAAATGTCCGCCCATCATCGCGGTCACGGCTAATGCTTTGAAGGGTGACCGCGAAAATTGTCTAGCTGCCGGGATGGACGAGTATATCAGCAAGCCAGTAAAGCGTGAAGTCATCGTAAAGATGTTAGATCAGTTCGTGATCTAATATAAACAGCATAACCTCTCAGTGATATTATCCCCTTCAGGTGAACAGTAAAAAGCCAGTCCATTACTGTTACACTTGGAGGGGATCGCTCTATCCATTGAATTACATAGCATTGCACGTTATACTTTGAAAAGAAATACGGACCCGCTTATCATATAACAGATCCGTCCTTCTATAAGGTATGGATCTTATCTTTTGTATGTATATATTCAGTCAGAGATGGAGGCGCAACATTGCAGCTAATCAATCAATCGGAAGTACAAGATAGGATCGACCTGCTTAAAGATCAGGATCTATATATCCATCTTGAGATGACAACGGGAGCCTACGCTGCCCATTTAGATAGTTCGAAGCATCCAGCCGCTACTTTTATTACCAATGCTGTTATTCGATATTCCCATGGTTTGATTTCCGGCAACGGTCCTTATCGGGTCGGCTTAAAAATGTCGCAGGGCTGGGTATACTCAGAAGGGCTAACTCACTATGAAGAGAGTGAGACAGGCAGATTGATTATGGCTGGACATGATGCTCAAGGCAAACTGATCGTATCGTTACAATTAAGCCGAGAGCCGTTCTAATGGAAGAGGAGATGAAGAGTTCTGTGGAAAAACATATTCTTGTTATTTTGCCACATCCGGATGATGAGGCCTTCGGTATATCAGGAACCCTTGCCAAACATATACAAAATGGGACCCAAGTTACCTACGCATGCCTAACGCTTGGAGAAATGGGCCGAAATATGGGCATCCCGCCCTTTGCGAATCGGGTAACCCTCCCAGAAATACGTAAGAAGGAGCTGGAGGAATCCTGCGAGGCTATTGGCATACAGGATTTAAGAATGCTTGGTTTTCACGACAAGACGATAGAATTCGAAGATCAGGTCTTGCTCGATGGGCAGATTGATGCGCTCTTGAAAGAGCTTAAACCTTCGCTGATCATCACGTTCTATCCAGGGTACAGCGTTCATCCTGATCACGATGCTACTGGAGCTGCAGTGATCCGAACCGTTGCAAGATTGCCGAAGGAAGAAAGACCTCCTGTTCACTGTATAGCTTTTGCTAATAATATTGTAGAGATTGGGGAGCCAAAGGTTATCAATGATGTGAGAGATTTCCTCAAGCACAAGATGGCGTCCATTCAGGCGCATCGTTCCCAATTCCAAGCTGCTGAGCTGTTGGGCAGCAAACCTTTAAATGATAAAGAGATCCAAGCTCGTTTTGGAACAGAACATTTCTGGATTTATCCGTTTGAATGATAATGATCTAGTCAGAATTTTAGCGGTGATTTGTTGTCGGTGCTTAACCGGTGATAGGTCGCCGTTTTTGTATGTGAATATTCAACTTTTCAGCGGGGGACGGTGGGAATTTAAGGTGAGGCCTTAAGACACGGGTAATTTGACCTAAAAAATTACTAAGGACTATCCGATATAGAAGATACTAACAATTGAAAGGTGATTAAATGCGAATCGGTCACAACATCACGTCTTTAAATAGTTTGAACAGATTAAATAAAAATAATAAATCTACTACAAGTTCACTGGAGAGGTTATCTTCTGGACTTCGGATAAATATAGCGGCAGATGATGCTGCAGGATTAGCAATTTCTGAGAAAATGAGAGCACAGATTCGTGGATTGTCTCAGGCAGCAAGGAATACACAGGATGGTATTTCACTAATTCAGACTGCTGAGGGTGGACTTGGAACTATACAAGATCCTAATCTGCTAAGACTACGGGAGCTTGCAATACAGGCTTCAAATGATACCTTAACAAATTTTGATCGAACATTGATTCAAAAAGAAGTTGAGCAGATAAAGCTTGGGATAAATGATATTGCTAATAACACTCAATTTAATGGAATTCATTTATTGAATAATGACCTTGAAGTAAACACGAATATTACCCCAGTACAGGGCAATATAAGTACGAACTGGACAGCTAACATACCTGCCAGAGATTTATCTAAGACTTCAGATGGAGGTTACGTCGGAATAAGAATTCCCGGTAATAATCCCTTCAAATTAGATAGTATGGGTAATCTAGTTTGGTCACAAGCAATTCCTAATATGGATGTATATAGTATTAAGGAATCTAGTGATGGTGGTTATATTTTATTAGGAAATGATTTTTCAGCAGGAGCAGTTTCCGATCAAAGGATAAATATAATTAAATGGGATGGGAATTTGAATGAGCAGTGGAGTACAGGGGTATCTGGCGTCTACTCTATTATGGGGAATGAAGTAATTGAGACTAGTGACGGTTCCTTTATTGTGGCAGGGACGGGTTCCGGTATTCAAAATTGGGATGGCCTTATGGCTAAATTTAATAGTAGTGGTGTGCAACAATCCACCTCGATAGTGGGTTCTTCACAATCCAATCCTGTTGGCTATGGAAGCGAAGAATTTAATTCTATTATTGAAACTGCTGACGGCGGTTATTTGGCTATTGGTTCATCAAGTCTCAAACTAAACAGTTCTTATACCGATAAGTCAAGCTGGGTTGTGAAATATGATAGTAACTTAAATCCGTTATGGGACACACGAGTCGGTGCTGCTGGGGATGATGAAGGTTACCGCGCCATCGCAACCAGTGATGGAGGGGCCATAATTGTTGGTTCTTATAACGACTCTACTAAAACTAGTGGATTAATCTATAAACTAGACAGTAGTGGAAACGTATTGTGGGAGAAGAATATATCAAATGAAACTTCCAACTCCAGTCAACTTACTAGCATTACAGAAATGAAAGATGGGAATTACATCGTTGGAGGAATAGTAGATAATAATTATCGTCTTTCCATTTTTGATCCACAGGGAAATGAATTGGCTAATGTTAATCTAAATGGTGGGGGCTCTACGGATAGATTAAATAACATTATTAGTAATGATGACGGAAGTTACACTTTTTCAACTACAACTGGAATAACCAATTTCAATGTATCTTATGGATCAAACCCCGGTACCACATATGATTACAAAACAGTAAACCTTCAGGTCGGAGCAAACTCTGGGGATAACTTCACTGTTAAATTAACAGATGCTAGAACTACTGCTCTGGGAATTGCAGATATAGATCTTTCAACTAGACAAGGTGCCGAATTAGCGATTTCGAAAATAGACAAGGCTATAAATACCGTTTCATCCAAGCGTTCAATGTACGGCGCGTATCAAAATGCATTAGAACATATCCATAATAACCTAACCAATTACGAAGTAAACTTAACAGCAGCTGAATCACGAATAAGAGATGCGGATATGGCAAAGGAAATGATGAAGCTTACCAAATTCAATGTCCTATCTCAAGCATCACAAGCCATGTTGGCTCAAGCTAATCAACAGCCTCAAGGCGTGTTAGAGTTGTTAAAATAGGGCTATACATACAGTCTATGCATTTCAGTGCATAGACTTTTTTTAGAATCTATGAGGATCTAAGAAATGATTTACAAAAAAATTTCCAGAGACTATTATATTTCTATGCGTAATATTTTCCTTTTTTAACTAGATTATTGTAAGAATTTATCTTTGGAGGTTCAAATGAGAAAGCACGACAAAATCATTTCCTTCATCTTCATGTTCATTATGATGGTGACGGCTATTTTCTGGGTAAACTCGACCACTAGTTGGACTATGATGGGTACCTTTGCTTCCGTGGCCTGTTTCGTACTTTTTATATTATTGGGACTCCGCACTATCCCTGTTTTGACAGATTTTGTTCTGACAAATCCAGCACCTGAAGTAACTCTGGAAAATAAAACACGGGACAGAAAGCAGGCTTGGCTATATATTATCGGCTGGATAGTGGCTAGTCGGGTCTTGCTTATGTTTATCGGTTATATATTTTTGATCATACAGAATGGCTATTCCGGTGGTTTGTTTAACAAAATAGCTGAGACCTGGCATATATCGGGGATCGACGCTTCACATTATTTGGGCATCGCGGAGAATTGGTATGTGACGGAGGGAGATCCGAAATACCATATTGTGTTTTTTCCTTTTTTTCCAAATCAAATTAAAGTAGTTCAGGTATTCGTAGGGAATTATCTCGTCGCTGGTTTCATCGTTTCTAATATTTGCTCGCTTGTTGCTGCCTTGGTCGCCTATGAGCTTGCCTCACTAGACATGCATCGAAAGAGTGCTATGCGAATAGTGAAGTATATTTTTATATTTCCGGCTGCGTTCTTTTTCTTCATCCCAATGACCGAATCTCTATTTCTGGCCTTATCGCTGTTGTGTTTATATTTTGTGAGAAAAAAAGAATGGCTCATCGGATGTTTATGCGGTGCACTCGCAGCGTATACGCGTTCTCCAGGGGTGCTGTTGATTGTACCGGTTGCGATTGAATTTGCACGGGAACTTATAGGAATTTATAAATTACTAGATAAAAAAGCGTTTATACATAAACTGACCACCGCCGTTGGCTGTCTTGCTATCATATCGATGGGTTTGCTGGCTTATCTTTATATCAACTACTATGTTACGGGAAATGCTTTTCAGTTCAGTATTTACCAGAGAGAGCATTGGTCACAGAAGTTCTATCTCTTTTTCGATACCGTAAGATATCAAATGGAATATGCGGTGGGCACCTTTAAAAGTGGAGATAGCCGTTCTTTTCTCGGCATGTGGCTGCCTAATTTAATCGCTATATTCTCAGCACTAATTATCATGTTTATGGGAGCAAGAAAACTACGGCCATCCTATACAGCTTATTTTATCGTGTATTTTGCTTTCGTAGTGGGAGCTACCTGGCTGCTGTCAGCCCCGCGTTATTTGCTTGTTGCTTTTCCGCTAGCTTTTGCAGCCGTTGCGCTTACTAATGAAAAGCCGAAGGATGTTGCACTCACTGTTATATCTGTTGTGGGTAGTATATTGTACTTGGCAATGTTTGTAGCGGGATATCCGGTGTATTGAGGAATCATGTTAAAATAGGAGAACGCCTAGGTGCGTTCTTCTTTTTTATTGCGAATAATCTTATAGAAACGATGGTGGGTATGAAGATTGATTACGACAATCAGGTGATCGAGTTTAATGTTCAATATGGAAACGGGAAAAAAATCTCCATTCATATAGATTCGTCAGGGCGCATAACACTCAAGGCACCTAAGAAAACATCTGAAGAGACGATTAAAAGTGTGGTTGAGCGTAATGGCAAAATGATTGTGGAGAAGCTGCAAAGTCTCGAAGCGGCTCGTGAAACGCCAAAGATGATCAGAGCCTACGAAGATGAAGGGAAGTTCCTGTATCTAGGCAAATATTATTCTCTGCATGAGCTTATAGAGACAGCGGAGCTAAGTGAAGAACAACTTCAGTTAAAGCTGAAAAAGTTCTATTTCTCTAGCTGCAAGAAGCTTATAGGAGAGCGGATCACTAGGTACCAGACGCAGCTTAGAGTAAAACCTAAGAGTATCGAGATTGTAGAGTCCAGGACCAAATGGGGAAGCTGCAGCTCCGATAAAAAACTAACCTTTAACTATCGTCTGGCCATGGCTCCCGTGGAGGTTATCGATTATGTGATCATCCATGAGTTATGTCATTTGCTGCATATGAACCATGATCGCTCCTTTTGGCGACGGGTTGGAAGCCTAATGCCGGATTATAAGGAGAAGGAAGAATATTTAGCAAGATATGGAGGTGCTATGACGTTATGAAAAAAAGGGTATTCCAGTGCAACTAGAGTAAGGGTTGCCGGGAATACCCTTCGTTATTTTAACCCCTTTGCAGCAATCGATAGAGGTTAAGTGCCAGTTGAATCTCGAATAACTCATCTGAGTTTTTCAGATCTATATTTAGCAAATCTTTGATTTTATCAATCCGGTAAATAAAGGTATTGCGGTGAATAAACATCGCTTTGGCGGCTTCGGTTACATTCTGATTGTACATAAAATAATACTCCAAGGTAGACATGAATCTCGTGTTCATCGTCTGGTCATGTTCATGGATGCCTCCCAGAACTTTGTTAAAGAATGTCTCCATTTCCGTAGGCTTAATATTGGAATCCAGAAAATGATAGACAGAATAATCCTCGAAGTGAGCAATGCTCCGGCTGTCTTTATTAAACCGCTGCATGAGCCGCATAGCTTCCTGGGCCTCGAAGAAGCTTCGATGGAGCGAAGCAAGTGTCTTATACTGACTGCCAATGCCGATGAGAAAATGGTTTTTAGTCATTTCCTGAGCCAGCAACTGCAGCACCTCTTGAGCAAAGGCTTTCGTATCGCTTACGGAAATTGGCGGTTTATTTTCATTTTTGCCGATCAAGATGATGATTTGCTGATTGCGATAGTAACAGATTAGCTCTCCACCAGCATTACTGGACAAGCCATAGATCAAATTGACACATTTTTTGACCATATGCTCCATTTCGTATTTTCTATAAACCATGTCCGTGTAGTTTTCCAGCTGTGTAGCTTCAATATGGATAACTGTACAGTAATACGCATAGTTAACTTTAAGCCCATGCATAGCAGACAGGGAATGCAGTGTTTCTGTTGAAGTGATATTGCCAGCTAATAAGTCGTCGAAGAAGTCCTGCCTGATTTTATGCTTTACCTCTTCGATTTCCTTGGCTTTGATCCGGTCCAGTGCAAGCATCGTGGATACATGCTCTAACGCGGTGTAGTCAAATTCAACCAGCTTGCGTACCGTTTGCAGAACGACGATATACGCGTAAGCGTTACTGGATACAGAAACCGGCATAATGCAGCACTTGTACGGCTGTCCCTGAGAATAGTAGGTGCGTTTGATGGATTTTTTGATTTCAGTAATATACTTTGGGAAAGCTACCGTGAACTCTGGTGGAAAAACAGGCCTGTTCTTCACCAGTGGCAGGAATTCCTGAAGTGGAGATGGGTTATCCTTATGATCTGTATAGCAGAGTAGGTTCCAGTCTCTATCTAATATAAGAACAGGGTTATGGATGGTGTCGGACAATTCCGCCGATATTTGCTCAATACCGCCTCCTTCGAGTGCGATTTTGAACAGTGCGTTATGAAGGTCGAGCGAACGTCGGTTCACTGCATCGTAATCCGCGTTGGTCTTTTCGTTAATGATCGCAATGACTCTGGACAAGGTGTATTCAAAAGGGAGCTCCAGTAGCGGAAGTCCATGCTTATCAGCAAGCTCGATCATGTTCTGCGGGATAGCCTCGAAATATCGCTTCATTTTGATGCAGAGTCCTGCACAGTTATTCTCCACCAGCTCATGAATGAATTTGTTCTGCAGCTCCGTGCTGTCTTTGAAGATATAGCCGGTGGATAAAAGCAGCTCGTTCGAGGTCAGCCAGTCAAATACGTCCGGATTCTCGATGATATTAACTACGGAGATCTGATTGTTTAGGCCAGAATGCCCCGCAACGATCTTTATGCCTTCGATGGATTTGATTTGTAAGATATCTTTTATCGTTAGCATCAATTCACACCTCTCATCATCACCCATTGTGCAATGTGCATAGTGATTACTTGTTGTTTTTAGTGTTCTTGTATGATGACCCCCAGTGTACGGAGGACTACAATAAGGGTGTCAGGTAACGTTTAACCGTTAAACTGTGATATATTTCACAAAAATATCCTTTTTTACACAGAAAGCAACTCAATCTTCATCATTCTTGGAATTTTATGAACTGAGTGTAACATCTTCTATCATTCATCATCAACCGTTACGGTTTTTTTATGAGAACGCTTTCTATATAGGATAACCTGACAATAAGTGACCAAACCATTATCTACTTCCTTCTCAAGGGGGCGATCAAACGGAGCATTCTCAGAATAAGTGTACCTCTTATTTAAATGCTGGGATATCCAGTGATAGCGAGTTCTTTCATCGGATTCGAGAATCAAGATTTTTCGGAAATGTACACAGCATATTTGAGCGGACAGTAAATGTAAGGTGCAAGGAAACTGATGAATTATATACCATTGCGAGCAGTAGGGTAGATAATGCGCCTAATACTTTGATCACAGAGGTTAGTAGTTTTTCGGTTCTTGGACTGGTTGTGGGAGAAGAAGTTTTTGCGGAGAGTGATCAATTATATATTGGCACTAAGCTTTCAATATCGATGAAGGAACTGACAGTTTGGAAGAGCTCTTTATCTGTTTTTCCAATAGAAGTAAAGACGCTAAGAGATAATTTGGCTGCGGCAAAAGCTTATATCAATAGCTATGGAAAACCAGGCGGTATGAAGCAGTTTGCGGGTTCTAGCAGCTTTGAGAGAGAAACGATGCGGCTGCTGGAAGAGCGATCTTCAGGTCTTCTGAACGCCTTGGCGAATGACAGCATGGAAGATGCTGCTTTTTATGCAATTCGACTAATGGGATTAGGCCCAGGGCTGACTCCGTCGGGAGATGATTTTTTAGTTGGATTGTTTGCTGTGATCCATCTGCCTCAGAGTCCTATTAGTAAATACCAGCTGTGGTGCAGGGAAGTCGTGAACGAAGCAGCTGAATTAACGAATGAAATAAGCTATATGGCTCTGAAAAAAGCGGCTTGGGGTCAGGTGAGAGAGTCAATGGGTCAGATGCTGCATTCGCTCATGTATGAGAGTAAGGAAAATATGCTTCTTGGCTTATCGGCAGTGTTGGATATAGGTTCTTCTTCCGGAACAGATATTGCCTTGGGGATCATTAGCGGTTTGGATCTTAATCTAGAACAACGTTGGAGGTAAGATATGTCGACTAAAATAGTAATTAAAAGAAACACATACTTTGATTCCGTCTCGCTCATGTCGTTGTCGACCAAAGCGAATCAAATAGAGGGTGTCGAACAAGCTTTTATCGCTATGGCTACTCAAATGAATAAAGAGGTATTAGCGAATGTAGGGCTGATAACCCCTGAGCTAGAGGAAGCTAAGAATAGTGACCTGATGATCGTAATCAAAGCAGCATCCCCTGAGCTGGCTGAAGTTGCCTTTGAAGCAATCGAAGAGCTGTTTATTAAAAAAGACAGTGCAGTTGGTGGTACAGAGCTTAAATATCCAACAATTGAGTCGGCAGTGAAGAATATGACAGCAGCTAATCTTGCAGTGATTTCAGTCAACGGAGCGTTTGCAGCCAGAGAAGCAAGAAAAGCGCTGGAGAATAATCTCCATGTCATGATGTTCAGTGACAACGTAAGCGTAGAAGACGAAATTGAATTAAAAAAAATAGCACATGAGCGTGGATTACTGATGATGGGGCCGGATTGCGGAACCGCGATCATTGGAAATATGGCCTTATGTTTTGCCAATAAGGTTCGTAAAGGCAATATCGGCATCGTGGGTGCATCCGGCACAGGAAGTCAGGAAATCAGCGTGCGGATTCACGATTTTGGCGGAGGCATCTCACAGTTGATTGGTACAGGCGGCAGAGACCTAAGTGAACGTGTCGGCGGAGTAATGATGCTTGATGCTATGAAAGCGCTTAACGAAGACGAAGCCACTAAGGTCATTGTGTTGATTTCCAAGCCACCAGCTAAAAGTGTGGAACAAAAAGTGCTGAATGAAATCAAAAATATGCATAAGCCTGTCGTGGTCTGTTTTATCGGAGGAACGGAGGAAGCTGTTCTGGAGGCAGGTGGACATTTTGCCAAAACAACCAAAGAGGCCGCGCTGAAGGCGGTAATTCTATCCGGCATTGATGAGAGTCAAATTGACAAGCATCCGCTAAACCTTCCGCTGATTGAGGAGATTAAGGTCAAGCTGAAACCAGAACAGAAGTATATTCGTGGGTTATTCTGCGGCGGTACTTTATGTGATGAAGCAATGTATCTAGCGATGGAGAAATACGACGATGTCTATAGCAACATTCCAAAAGATCCGGAATATCAGCTGGGTGATATCCATATCAGCCAAGCGCATACGTTTATTGACTTTGGGGATGATGGTTTCACTAACGGCAAACCACATCCGATGATTGATCCTTCTTCACGGATTGCCAGATTCAAGCAGGAAGCGAAGGACCCGGCGGTGGGCGTGATCATTATGGATTTTGTATTAGGCTATGGATCGCATGAGGATCCAGTAGGTGTTATGGTGCCTGCAATTATTGAGGCTAAGCAAGCAGCGGAACAAGAAGGCAGACATTTGGAGATTATCGGCTATGTACTTGGAACCGATCTGGATACACCCTTCGTCCAAGAACAGCTTGATAAGTTGGTATCCGCAGGTGTTACCTATGCAAGCAGTAATACGAATGCAGGACTTCTTGCCAGAGGTTTTGTAGAGAAGGGAGTATAACATGAGCAGAATCAATGAGTTATTTAAGAGTGAACTTCACGTTATCAATGTCGGCCTAGAAATGTTCAAGGATGATATCCTGAAGCAAAAAGGCAACGTAACCCATCTGGAATGGAAGCCACCTGGTGGAGGTAAGCCCGAATTAATTGCTGCACTGGATGCGTTAGAGCAAGAGGGGATTGCTGCAAAAATTGAGGCTGCCAACAAGCTGGCTGTAGAGCGAATCGTGAATTCACAACCGGTATTGATTGGTTTTGATCAAGCGATCAACGTCGTACCCGGGATGACTAAAACTACGATATTGCATGCAGGACCTCCGATTACCTGGGATAAGATGAGTGGTCCCATGAAAGGTGCAGTTACCGGCGCTTTGGTCTTTGAGGGCTTGGCGAAGGATCTCGATGAAGCTGCCGAACTAGCGGCATCAGGTGAGATTACGTTCTCCCCTTGTCACGAGCATAATTGTGTGGGTTCCATGGCAGGGGTAACCTCAGCCTCTATGTTCATGCACATTGTAGAGAATAAAACGTATGGCAACCTCGCTTATACGAACCTTAGTGAGCAACTGTCGAAAATCTTGCGGATGGGTGCAAACGATGAAACGGTCGTTGCCCGTTTGATCTGGATGAGAGATGTGCTTGGACCGATGCTGCGTGAGGCGATGAAGTTCTCTGAGAACGGCATTGATCTGCGGCTCATGTTATCACAGGCGCTCCATATGGGAGATGAATGCCATAACCGCAACAACGCTGGAACGACTCTTTTGATTCAGGCATTAACGCCGCTTATCCTGAGAACAGATTTTACTAATGAGCAGAAAATCGAAGTGTTCGACTTTGTGGCAATGAGTGATTATTTCTCCGGACCAACTTGGATGGCTCTTTGTAAATGTGCACTTGATGCTGCCCATGGCATCGAGCATAGTACCATCGTAACAACGATGGCCCGCAATGGCGTGGAATTCGGTATTCGTGTCAGTGGAATGCCAGGCAATACCTGGTTTACCGGCCCCGCTCAAAAGGTTGTCGGACCGATGTTTGCAGGATATAAGCCGGAAGATTCGGGACTCGATATCGGTGACAGTGCGATTACCGAAACGTATGGTATAGGTGGCTTCGCCATGGCAACCGCACCGGCCATTGTAGCATTAGTTGGGGGAACCGTAGATGATGCCATGAACTATTCTGTGAAAATGAAGGAAATCACTACAACGGAGAATCCAAATGTGACGATTCCTTTGTTGAACTTCCGCGGAATTCCTACTGGAATCGATATTCGTAAAGTGGGTCAAACCAGCATTATGCCAGTGATCAACACGGCTATTGCCCATAAGGATCCAGGCGTCGGAATGATTGGAGCCGGAATCACTCATCCTCCAATCGAGTGTTTCGAGCAAGCCATTCTCGCTTTTAGCCAGAGCATGCATTCATAGAACCATCTGCCCTTCAGGCCTATTCAAGGGCCTGAGGGCTTCATAAGCCATTGGTATGTAAGCGCTAACGATCTAGGGGGAGATTTATTATGGATCAAGTATTTATGAAGATGTTCTGGAAAAAGGGAGATTGGGCCGCGTTTTTCGGGCTGCTTGCTAACAATTTAACCAATCTGCTTACGATGATTTCACTGTTAATTTTTGTAGTAGGATTTCCGGAAGGTATGGTTTACGGCAGAGTCGTTCCTGCGTTTGGACTCGCGATTTTTATCGCAAGTATTGCTTATGGCTGGTTTGGATATCAGCTAGCCAAAAAAACAGGCCGAACGGATATAACCGCATTACCTTCAGGACCTAGTGCTCCATCGATTTTTACGGTAACTTTTCTAGTGTTAATTCCCGTATTTAGAGAAACCAATGATGCATCATTTGCGCTGCAAATTGGTCTCGTATGGTGCCTGTTTGAAGCCTTGATTCTTATTGTCGGCTCATTTCTGGGAGATGTGCTGCGCAAGGTTATTCCAAGAACCGTACTTTTATCTTGTTTATCAGGACTTGGATTGTTATTGCTGGCCATGAACCCGATGCTGCAATCCTTTGAAACACCTGTGGTTGCTTTTGTTGTACTTGTGATCATCTTTATTAACTGGTTTGGCAAATCGCCGATATTCAAAAAAATTCCTACAGGATTTCTGCTGCTGATTGCTGGAACTGCGCTGGCTTGGATATTCGGCTTGCAGAATCCAGAAGCGATCACAACGGCTCTTTCAACACTGGGGTTTAATCCACCTGAGGTGCATATTACCAGCCTAATTCAAGGGATACCGCATGCCTTGCCATACCTGGCTTCTGCAATTCCATTGGGACTGGCGAATTATATTTTTGACCTTGAAAATATTGAGAGCGCACATGCTGCGGGAGACCCTTATAACACTCGTAACGTTATGCTAACGAATGGGGTTGCTTCAAGTATTGGTGCTTTTACAGGTAATCCGTTCCCGGTAACTGTGTATATTGGTCATGCAGGCTGGAAATCTATTGGGGCTGGACTTGGTTATACCATAGCTTCTGGTTTCTCCATGTTAATTATTTGTCTCTTTGGCATAGGGGCACTGCTGTTGTCTATCATACCTGTTGTGGCGATTGTTCCGATTCTGGTCTATGTCGGGGTCGTTACGGCGAATCAGGTGGTTCGAGAGACACCTAAAAATGAAGTGCCCGTTATCTTTATCACCTTGTTCCCATGGATTGCTAACTGGGCTTTAACGCTTGCGAACAACATTTTTACTGCGGCTGAAACTTCGGCTTCTAAGGTGGGGATTGATCTCTTATTAAGTAAAGGGGTTTATTACAACGGCCTGATGCATTTAGGAAATGGTGCACCGCTTAGCAGCTTGATTTGGGGCTCCATCACTATTTTCTCTATCCTGAATAAACCACTGCGGGCTGCTGTCTTTGCTGTAATCGCGTCTGGTCTATCTTTATTTGGGATCATTCACGCGCCGACTGTTGGATTTGCTCAAGCTTCACTTATGCCGTTCGTATACGCCTATTTGATGGTTGCAGGGTTATTTGTTTATAAGCATTTTTCAGACCTTCGTGACCCAGCGAACAAGCTGCAATCCGAATAAATAATTGATAAAAAGAAATAGGAGAGCTAAAGCCATGACTAATCAAACTCTGTCAGAAGATTTAATTCAAGCAGCGGATCGCGGGGATTTAGCTGCCGTAGAGCAGCTTTTAGCTCGTGGTGCCGATGTTCATCATAAGGATGCCAGTGGCCGAACTGCGCTGATGGCGGCAACGCAAAAAAATCATATTTCTCTCGCTCAAAAGCTGATTGATGCAGGCAGTGACGTGAATGCAAGAGATATCACTATGTTATCACCCTACCTGTGTGCCGGTGCCAATGGATTCCATGAGATATTATCTTTAACTCTTGCCGCAGGTGCGGATACAACCAGTGTGAATCGTTTTGGAGGAACTACACTGCTGCCCTCCAGCGAGAAGGGATATCTAAGAACTGTTCAGAAATGCTTGGAAGCAGGTGTTGCAGTTAACCATATGAACAATCTGGGATGGTCTGCCTTGTTGGAGGCAGTAATTCTCGGGAATGGTGGCCGTTTATACTCCGATATTATTCAATTGTTGGTGGATGCTGGAGCGGATGTTCAATTGCCGGATCGTGACGGCAAATCATCGTTGCAGCATGCAGAAGCGATGGGTCAGGAGAAGGTCATCCGTATTCTCAATAAAGAAAAGCTAACGATTCATCCAAGTATTCAAAGCGCTCAAGAGCTAGCTCGGGCAGAGGATTTCCTGAAAGCAAGCTTGGTTATGGAACATGCAATGCAAGAGGACAGTAATAATTTAGACTTCTATTACTATAAAGGATACTTCTTAGGGGAACTCGGGAGATATGAGGAAGCTCTGGCAGCCTATCAACAGGCACTTACTATTGATCCAGATGACCTTGATTTCTACTTCTATACCGCAAATGCCTACCGAATGATGAAGCGATCCGAGCAAGCGTTAGCAGAGTATGACAAAGCGATAGAACGTGATCCTGGCGAAAGCTTCTTCCGCTATCATAAATCCAACTATTTAAGAGAGTTGGGCAGGCATGAGGAAGCGGTCAAAGTTATGGATCAGCTTCTGGAACAGCAGCCTGGACGGTATGATTTCTCGTTCCATAAGGCGAACAGCTTGAGATCACTTGGCCGGCATCAAGAGGCAGTTGAGGCGATTGAGAACGCAATTGCTAACGATCCGAGCAATCCTTTATATCATCATCATAAGGCTCAGTCACTTGGTTTACTTGGTAATCATGAAACGGCCATTCAAGAAATAGATATTGCTATCAGCTATAATCCTGCCAATCCGGATTTTCACTCCGCAAAGGAACAATTTCAGCTGGCCCTTAAACGCTAATAAATGAGGATCAACTGATCCGTCAGGAGGAATGGAATGAGTAAATTTATAGTTGTAGCCATTGGCGGTAATTCATTGGTGAAAGACAATGGCCGCGATTCTATAGAGGATCAATCTGAGGCAGTACGTGAAATTGCTGTCAATATCGCTGATCTGGTGCAAGCAGGAAACGATGTGGTGGTTACTCACGGTAACGGTCCACAGGTTGGATTCGAGCTGAGACGAAGCGAGGTGGCTTCGGAAGTCACTGGAATGGATGTTACTCCGTTGGTCAATTGCGTGGCGGGCACGCAAGGGGGCATAGGCTATTTAATTCAGCAGGCCTTAACAAATGAATTTATTCATCGCAGATTAGACAAGAAGGTTGCCACAGTTATTACTCAGGTCGAGGTTAGCAAAAATGATCCGAATTTTCAGTCTCCCTCGAAACCAGTGGGCTCCTTCTTCACGCTTGAGCAAGCAGAGGAGATGAAGCGTGCCAAGCCAGATTGGGTCATCATTGAGGATTCAGGTCGAGGTTACCGCCGTGTTGTTCCATCACCTAAGCCGATAGATATCGTTGAAAAAGATGTCATTAAATCACTCATTGAGACGGGTTATGTGGTGATTGCTGTTGGCGGAGGCGGGATTCCTGTGATCAAAACCGAAAATAATACCTACGAAGGTATCGATGCGGTCATTGACAAAGACTTTGCTACAAGTCTGCTGGCCGAACAGATCGATGCAGAATCGCTGATCATTACAACAGGAGTTCCTCAGGTATGTGTGAATTTCGGTACGCCTGAGCAGAAGGCTCTTGAAGAAGTTACAGCGGTAGAAATGTTGGTATATGCGGAGCAGGGTCATTTTCCTGCCGGCAGTATGCAGCCTAAAATTGAAGCAAGTCTTAGCTTTTTGAAAAAAGAGGGACGTAGAGTTATCATTACTAATCCGGAAAATATGAAAGCTGCGATGAGCCAACAGGCTGGCACACATATTGTAAATTAATAAGATCTGATTTATCTCATCATTTCATGGAGACCGCCACTGATCTAAATCAGGGCGGTTTTTTGACATATTCATGAATTGTTATCTAACTGTTGCTTTCATATGGCCATATTCTGGTGAATAAAAGGAAGATAAGAGGTAAAACTATGTCCACTATAGAGAAAATAATACATTAAAATGCGGGGGTAAAAGATGATATCGAATAAAGGAACAACACAACGTTTTTCCAGGGCTACAATTCTTTGTTGTATTTGTGCATGTACGGTATTGCTAAGTGGATGCACTAAAGCAGCAGATGAGACTCAAGTGCCTACTCCAACAGCTCAAGTAGAATCCGCAGCACCTTCTGCCGAAGCAACTACACCTGTACCTACGAATAATGCAACAGAACAACCCCTAACATCTACGGCACCCGGCTCAAATACTGGGAAACTTCCAGAGGGGGTTAGCATTCAGAGAGTTATCAAGGTGGTTTCGTTAAAAGATAACTATCATAAAAAGGTTGAGCTGCTAACTGACGGAGGCAAGCGGGTCACCATTACAGATCCGAATCAAAAGATTGTTTTGCAGCAGATTGAATATGACGGAAGGATCACTGCGGTTAAGGGTAAACAGGTTACCGTTCAAGTGGAGGGCGGTAAAGAGCAAACCTTAACGATTCCTGATCATATAGTCATTGAAGATGAAGACAAGCTCGGATTGAATAATGGCGTTGAAATCGAGTGGACGGTAAATGCAGAGGGACAAATCGAAAGTGTGGAGTTGGACGATTAAAAATTTACCGAGGTGAGCTGGATGAAATTTTTAATCGTACTTGGTAGTATTCTTGTTCCCATTGTTATGCTGATGTTACAGGGTAAATCGATAAAGTGGCGTATGGTTTTTAATGTTGTTTCGGTCTTAAGTGCGATTATCTTTGGAAATATTTCCGCCTTGGCAATTTACGAGATATTAAGAGATCATGCTGTGTTTATGACCTCGATCCATGCGATATTTTTGAATCCAATGTTTCTTATTACCGGAGCCTATCTTGGCGTATATTTAATTTATCGGTTGATGATAATTTCGTATGATGAGGTTTATATGTGATGGGTAGAATACAAATAGGGATGTTCCCTGAAGGGACACCCCTATTTGTGTTGTTGACAGGACCGATGCTTAAGAGGACTTTCCTACAACGGTTGTTCCGCTCTTCGTGATCTTGTAGGTGATAATATCCCCATTCCAGAAGTGGAACTTCAGAATAACCTCGCCGTCTTTAACATCTTTAAAGAACGCGGGAAGCAGCTTGATTTCTTTAGTGTTATAAGAAGGTGAGAAGGTATTGCCGAATTCCTTAAATGGAGTCCAGTCCTGCGGACCTGCATTGCCACCAGCGGTATATACAGCTTCCATTGTGGCAAGCTGGTTACCATTAAAGGTGGTCGGAATGGCAAAGGATTCAGTCGTGCCTTTTGCATCGCTTAATTTAGCTGTGTCATACACAATGACCTTAAGTCTCCACGCAACACCCTTGTTGAATTTCAGAGTCAGCACGGCATTTTCACCGTATTTTTGGGAAGCTGTGAGCTTTTTGAGTTGACTGGCTTTGAGGATGAGCTCCTCACCATTTAAGGTGTAATCTTTACCTTTGGTCAGATATTTTCCGTTGGCACTAATGGTGGTTAGCTTATTGCCGTTCAGGTTTAGCTTAACCTTGGTATCTTTGATTTGTGCCCCTTTTTTTAGGTAGACCAAATCGCTTTCGGTGCTGGAGGAACGCTCCTTCAGACCAGACATTAATACATTGTGGAGTTCAGGGTCAGACCACTTATAAGTTTTACGGTTGAAATGCTGCCCGTTATCCCAGAGCATGGAAGTCATTTTCTTTTCTTTCAAATAATAAGTCAGATACTCGAAGAATTTAAGCTTCTCGCCCTGTTCAATCACACCCGTGTCTTTATCGAAACCTAATAAACCAAATTCGCCGACGATGACAGGGATGCCTTTAGCTACAAATGTATTGTAAACGTTATCAAAAGTTTGAGTGATATCGTTTTTTGTATCTTTTTCAAACGTGGTGTAGCCGGCAATGTTCACACTAAAAGGCCAGAAGCCATAGAAGTGAACGGTCGCAATAATATTTGGATCGTTCAGAGCCGTAATCGTCTTATAGAGATGATCCATTCTTGTTTGCGTAGGTGAAGACTCTAATGAAGGTAATACAAGTGGGCGGAGGTCGTTTTTCCCACCGGATTTCCGCACGATTTGATAGAAGGAGTTATTAAGTTCAGTAAGCATTTGCTCCATTTTTGCTTCGTCTGTGCTTCCACCATCGGTGAACCGAGGTTCATTTATGCTCTCGAACATCAGCTTATCGGATTTGTCCTTGAAGCGATCGGCAATTTGAGTCCAAGCTGCATTATAACGTGCCAGCGTTTCATCGTGTTTTTCTTCCATATGGCTTACCCATAGCCAGGAATCGTGATGGACATTAATCATGACATAAAGCTTGGCGTCCAGTGCCCAGCCGACAACTTCTTCCACACGGTCGAGGTAGGCCTTTTCTAGGGTATAGTCTGGTGCCGCACCCATGTGAGTATCCCAGGTCACAGGAATCCGAATGCTTTTATAGCCTTGAGCGGCGATCTTTTTAATAAGATCTTGGGTCACACGTGGATTGCCCCAGGAGGTTTCATCCTCACCTGTAGCATCTAAAGTATTGCCAAGGTTCCATCCGGGCTGCATTTCGTCTACATAGGATTGGATCTTACTCTTTGGCGCTGCCTTAGCTTGTTGCTCGTCCTTAGTTGCAGCTGCGGCCATGGATGAGAACAGAGAGAGCAGAAGAGCGGTGACAAGTGTCAATGATAAGAAGGATTTCTGGATTCGCGTAGTCATTGAATTCTCCTTTGTGAGATAATTTAGGATGCTTGGACCTGGCTTTGACGCTGTACTTGGTGGTTAGATGAACACAAACACCTCCATTTTTATTTTGTAAACGCTTTCTTAATATACCCTAACATAGAATACACTTAGCGAGTACCTTACTAATTTGTGGTAAATTCATATAAGAATTAGTGATTTAAACTGATTTCCCCCACAGTTGGATAAAGAAATTATTTAAATAACCCCTAGTCGTAGAAATTGGTTATTCAATAGGATTATCTCTAGCTGCCCGTTATACAAAAAAGAAATATAACATGACAAAAGCATATATATTAGTTATGATGAAGCATGAAAATTTAAAATTAGAAATAGGTGCCAACTATGATAGTTGCGGAAGTACAATCATAGATTGGTTAAATGGAAAGCGGGTGTGAATCCCGCGCGGTCCCGCCGCTGTGAAAGAGGAGTCCTTGCAAAATGCCACTGGGAAACTGGGAAGGCAGCAAGGGTGATGATACTTGAGCCAGAATATCTGCCTTTTTCTGTTACACCATCAAACTCTACGATCGATAGAGAGGTGCTTGAATAGTGTTGGCCAGCGATTATTGTGGTTCACTATCTTAACCTCTTGACGTTTATGTTGAGTGGTTTTTTTGTGGTTATAAGAAAAGTTTATTCTGTTTTTTATCATAGGTATGAAGGGAAGGGTTATGGAAAAATGAAGAAAAATAAGTTTTTAGCGTGGTTACTAATTGTAGCTGTATTTATTACGACATTCTCTACAAGTGTAATCCCGGCTCAAGCAGATGGAGCAAGCTCTACCCTTAAAGGGTATGTATCTGTATCCGTAGAGAAATTCTCCTTAGGCCAAGGGTATATTAAGGAACCTATTAAAGTTCCGATTTATGAAGGCGATAATGGCGCATCTTTAATAACACGTGCGCTAGGTGATGGGAATTATAGATATTTAGGAAATATAGATAGTGGTTTTTATTTATCAGAAGTTAAAGATAGTGGCAGAAGTGAAGTCAATATTCCACAATATATTTTAGATATGATTTCAGCCGATGGGAAAACAGTCGGCACTAAAGCAGACCCAGAGTGGTTAAGTCAGTTTGACTATACCTCCATGTCGGGTTGGATGTATGCAGTAAATAATGTGTTTCCTCCGTTTGGGATGACCGATTATAAGCCTCAAGACGGTGACATCATTCGAACTCAGTTCACCACTTATGGTTATGGTTCTGATCTTGGCGGCTGGGGGGAAATCCCAGTTCAACTTGCCAATAAGGATGCTTTAACTGCAGAAATCGCCGAGATTAACAGTGCCCCTAATAAAGAAACTATTTTGGACAGACCAGTAGTGCAATCGGCAGTTTATCAAGCCTATTCCGTGCTCGAAAACATGGCAAGCTCTCAAATAAGTGTAGATCATGCGCTTGTCGGTCTTAACAATGCATTAGACATAGAACCCCCTGTTATTACAGTAAGTGGCATACAAGATAAACAGGAAGTATCCAATAAAGAAATAAGCTTCAAAGTAGCTGTCACCGACAATGTATATAGTGACATTACTCCAGAAGTGAAGCTGAATGGAGTTACTTTATCACCTGCAACTGGGGAGTACAAAGCTACTCTGAATTCAGGCAGTAATGCAATTACTGTAACGGCTCTTGACGGAGCTGGAAACAAAACAAATGTAACTTATCAGGTTACTTACAAACTGGAAACTACAGTTGCCGTCAAACAACAGTTAGATAAAAACCTTGCTTATATTTTAAATACTGTAAAGAATCCAACGTTCGGAACAGGTAGCGGAGAATGGTCAATCCTTTCTTTGGCTCGGGCGAACTATACAGTACCTAACGGTTATTACGATCTTTATTACAACAATGTAGCAACGAAAATAGCATCAACCATTAAAACGGATGGAAAACTCGACGCCAATAAAAGCACAGAGAATTCCAGAGCAATATTAGGACTTACCTCTATCGGAAAAGATATCACAAATGTTGCGGGATATGATCTGAGAAAAGCACTGGCTGATTATCAATATATCCAGAAGCAAGGCAATAATGGTCCGATTTTTGCTCTGATCGCGTTAGATAGCCATAACTATGAGATTCCTGTAGTTGATGGAGTTACAGAACAGACCACAAGAGAAAAACTGGTTCAGTACATTTTAGATAAAGAGGTTAAAAAAGGTACAGCAGAGGCCGGTGGCTGGGCATTAGGCGTAACCAAAGCCGATGTCGATATGACTGCGATGGCAATGCAAGCTCTTGCACCTTATTATGCAACCCGTGATGATGTAAAAGCTGCCGTGGATCGGGCCATCCAATGGCTGTCCGATAACCAAAACAATCAAGGCGGATTTACAAGCTGGGGAAGCACTAGCAGCGAGAGTATCTCGCAGGTAATTGTAGCCTTAACTGGTGTAGGCGTAGATCCGCACACGGACGCTAGATTTGTTAAAAGTGGAAATTCGCTTATTGATGCATTACTTAGCTTTGCTGCACCTGAGGGTGGATTTAAACATATCCTCACAGGCAAAGTGGACAATATGGCAACGGACCAAGGTACGTATGCACTTGTGTCTTATGATCGTCTAATCAATCATAGCAGCCGTCTCTTTGATATGAATGATGTGCAATTAGAACAACCTACTACTGTTGTAGCCAAACAACAATTAAATAAAAGCCTTGCCTATATTCTAAACACTGTAAAGAATCCGTCGTTTGGTACAGGTAGTGGAGAATGGTCGATTCTATCTTTAGCACGGGCGAACTATACAGTGCCTAACGGTTATTACGATCTTTATTACAACAATGTAGCAACGAAAATAGCATCGATCATTAAAGAGGATGGAAAACTCGACGCCAATAAAAGCACAGAGAATTCCAGAGCGATTCTAGGGCTTACCTCTATCGGAAAAGATATCACAAATGTTGCGGGATATGATCTGAGAAAAGCACTGGCTGATTATCAATATATCCAAAAGCAAGGCAATAATGGTCCAATTTTTGCTCTAATCGCGCTAGATAGCCACAACTATGAGATCCCTGTAGTTGATGGAGTTACAGAACAGACCACAAGAGAAAAACTGGTTCAGTACATTTTAGATAAAGAGGTTAAAAAAGGTACAGCAGAAGCTGGTGGCTGGGCATTAGGCGTAACCAAAGCCGATGTCGATATGACTGCGATGGCGATGCAAGCTCTTGCACCTTATTATGCAACCCGTGATGATGTAAAAGCTGCCGTGGATCGGGCCATCCAATGGCTGTCCGATAACCAAAACAATCAAGGCGGATTTACAAGCTGGGGAAGCACTAGCAGCGAAAGTATCTCACAGGTAATTGTAGCCTTAACTGGTGTAGGCATAGATGCGCACACGGACACTAGATTTGTTAAAAGTGGAAATTCGCTTATTGATGCACTGCTTAGCTTTGCTGCACCTGAGGGTGGATTTAAGCATATCCTCACAGGCAAAGTAGACAATATGGCAACGGACCAAGGAACGTATGCTCTTGTGTCCTATGATCGTCTGATCAATCATAGCAACCGTCTCTTTGATATGAATGATGTGAAACTGGAACAACCAGAAGAACCGGGGCCTGGGCAACCAGAGGGTCCGAAAGAACTTCCGTTACCTTCTGGGGAGAACCCGAAAGTAGAAATCCCAAATGACGCTAATGATTATATCGTTCCGATCAGCACTGGAGATAGCAACAAAGAAATCACAGTAGCTATTTCGGAAGAAAATCAATCGAAGGTTAGTGTCAATTTACCAAGTAACAGCGACCTTCCTCAGATAGAGGCCATAAAAGGTAACGTATCTGTAGTCATTCCTAAGGGTGCAAAAGTTACAAGTGGGGATGCCTCTGCGATTGAACTGATTTCAGCTTTAACCGGTGCAGAATCTGCACTAAAAGATAGTGTGAATCAGATTATTCCCGGGGACAAGAAGCTTGATAACATTCTTCAAGCATTTTCCATGGGTGGTAGTGCAAGAGTAGAATTCAGTCAATTTATTACGTTAACCTTTAAGGACCTTAAAGGAAAAGAAGCTGCTTATATTCAAAATGGCACCCCTCATGCCATTCAAAAATATGCAAGTGATGACTTAGGTTTTGCAAGCGGTAAGTCTGAGTATGCCTATGATAGTGGAAATGACTTAATTGTAAAAACCAATCACTTCACTGACTACATTGCGTATGCTTCCAGTGCAGTACAAACACCTGGCGGCGACGGTGGTAGCGGAAATGGTGAAGGAAATGGCGGCAACAATGGTGGCGGAACCACTCCATCGAAACCATATGTAACCCTGTCCGTGGATAAGCTTACAATTAATAAGGGATATGTTGTTCCATCTGTACAGGTAGAGCTACAATCTGGTGACACGGTGTGGTCTGTATTAAAAAGAACATTAGATAGCCGCGGTATCGAATATCGAGATTCTTGGAGCGGTAAATATGGAAGTGTGTATGTAGAATCGATCGCAGGCGATGGAGAATTTGACCATGGCAGCGGCAGTGGATGGATGTATAATGTGAATGGAGTCTATCCTGATTATGGTGCATCTTCATATAAACTAAGTGCCGGGGAAAGAATTCAGTGGCGTTATACTACGAATTTGGGTGTAGATCTAAATGCACCGATACCAACTACAAGCCCTACTCCAACCCCAACGCCTAAGCCTGGTGCTACTCCTGCTCCTGGTGGGGGAGCTAATCCGGAAGCCGGCGTTGATCCAAATGTGAGTCCATCTCCAACAGTGACTCCTAAGGATCCTAACCAGAACACGAATGATATTAAACAACTGTATACAGATGCTGATAAGATCTCTTCCTGGGCTTATTCAGCGATTGAAACAGCTACGGTAAAAGGATATATCCAAGGTAACAATGGTCAGGTGAATCCGAAAGCTTATATCACAAGAGCGGAGTTCACTAAGATTCTCGTTTCTGCATTAGAACTTGATATTAAGAGTGATAAAGGCATTACCTATAAGGATGTCGCTCTAGGCGATTGGTTCTATCCATATGTGAATGCTGCGCATAAGGCAGGTCTAATCACAGGCTTTAATAATGAGTTTAAGCCAAATGACAAAATTACTCGGGAGCAAATGGCCGCAATTATCGTCAGAGCATTGGCTATCCCGGCGACGAAGCCAGGAACAGCGATTAAAGATATCAACACAGTATCGGCATGGGCCAAAGCAGATGTAGAGACCGTTGTTGCGACTGGTTTGATGTTAGGCGATGATAATCAATTTAAGCCTAAAGAGCTTGTAACTAGAGAAATGGCGGCTGTTGTAGCTACTAGAACCCATGATTATAAGAGTGGGAACAAAGTGGTTAGTCCAACTATTCAGAATACAGCAGTTAGTTCTTACATTCAGAACACAGCTGCCTTTTTGCAAAAAACAGTAACAAACCCGGTCATCTCCTCGGTTGGCGGGGATTGGACAGTATTTGGGCTGGCACGTTCTGGTGTGAAGGTTCCAGATAGTTATTACGCTAAGTACTATGCGAATGTAGAAGCAACTCTTAAAGAAAAAGCTGGGAAGCTGCATAGCGTAAAATATACGGAATATGATAGAGTTATTTTGGCATTAACTTCAATCAACAAAAATATTGATAAAGTGGCGGGTTATAACCTACTTGTACCTCTCGCGGATTTTGATACTGTAATTAAGCAAGGTATTAATGGTCCTGTGTTTGCTCTCATTGCACTGGACAGTAATCATTACGACATTCCTGTGGTTAAGGATGTAAAGACGCAGACGACTAGAGAGATGCTCATTAATTATATTTTGGGCAGAGAGATCAGCGGCGGTGGATGGGCACTAGGCAGTAATGCTACAGCGGCTGATCCAGATATCACGGGGATGGTCATTCAAGGCTTAACGCCGTATTACAAAACCAACGCCAAAGTAACAGCTGCTGTGGACCGGGGGATTGCTTGGTTATCCAAAACACAGACAGCAGACGGTGGTTTTGCAAGCTGGGAATCTACAAATTCCGAAAGCATCGCTCAGGTGATTGTAGCTTTAACTGGCCTTGGTATTGACCCGCATAAGGATTCCAGATTTATTAAAAATGGACATTCCGCAGTAGACGCATTGCTTAGTTTTGCTGCACCTGAAGGTGGTTTTTATCACGTGAAGCAGGGTGGAGTAGGCAATGGAGGCGCGCAACCAGGAGAAGTAGATCTTATGGCTACGGATCAGGCGATGTATGCACTGGTTTCCTATGATCGGCTCGTTAATGGCCAGACACGTCTTTATGATATGACAGACGTCAAATAGAATTATATTTAGAGAGATAAGCAAGGGTAGCGTGTATACCCTTGCTTATTATTTAAGGTGGGACTAGAGAAATGAACAAGAAGAAATGGTTAACAGCGATACTAATCATAGGTGTATTGGCTATCGCCTTCTTTTGGGGCGGGGATTACCAGAAGAGCCCAAACAAGGTCGCTAATAGTAGCGTTGAGACACAGGTTATAGAGCCAGAAAACACTGCTTCCGCAACAAATGTTGATGTTGAACCCACTGAGGCAATCGCTACCGAGACAACGGAGATAACACCTTCAGCTACGCCAAGTGAAACAGCTAAGCCCATTGAAACCCTAAAACCAAATGAATCGGCAACACCAACGGAAGCTGTAACACCAACAGGAACTGCAGCACCAACAGAAGTTGTAACGCCGGCCGCAACAACAAAACCTGCTGCAACGAAGCAACCGACCGCAACGCCGAAAGCGGCTAAACCGTCCGTGCCGGAAACGAAAGCGACGGCAAAACCCGTAACAAAACCTGATTCAAAAGTAGCGACAACAGAAACCAAGCAGGGACCGAAAAAGGATAAATTTCTTACCGATCCAGTGCCAAGCGGGAAACCTAAACCAGTGGAATGGCAAGATGCAACGGTAGATAAGAAGAAGCAATTAACGGCTACCTTGTCCGTCTCAGCGGCAACAATTTTAGATAACATGGATATTTTTAATAAGGATAAGCTTGAAGTATTGCCGGCAGATGGTATCATTTATAAAGCGCAGAAGGTAACCTTTTATGAAGGTGAGTCTGTGTTTGATGTTTTACTAAGAGAAATGAAAAAGAATAAAATCCATATGGAATTTAGCATGACGCCGATCTATAACAGTAATTATATTGAAGGCATAAATAATCTGTATGAATTCGATGCTGGAGAGCTCAGTGGATGGATGTACAAAGTAAATGGCTGGTTCCCTAACTACGGCAGTAGCCGTTATGTTCTCAAAGATGGCGATGTCATTGATTGGGTATACACTTGTGATCTAGGTCGAGATGTGGGTGGTTATGTTGCCACAGGAGGAGCTCAGAAATAATGAAGGATAGCTTTTCTACCTTTCATCCGTTTGTGAATTTTCTATATTTTGTTGTTGTATTGCTGTTTAGCATGGTGTTCATGCATCCTATATTTCAAGTGATTGCCCTTATTAGTGCTGTAGCCTACTCAATTATGTTAAAAGGAAAAAAGGGCATCCGATTTAATCTGCTTTACATGATTCCTTTTCTGCTGTTTATGGCAGTGATGAATCCTGTTTTTAATCATCAAGGGGTAACGATCTTGTTCTACTTAAACAACGGGAACCCTATTACGAAGGAATCGATTCTTTATGGCGTGGCAGCGGCGTGTATGTTTGTGACGGTAATTATTTGGTTCTCCTGTTATAACGTCGTGATGACCTCGGATAAGTTTATTTATATATTCGGAAAAATACTGCCGGCACTGTCGTTGATTTTTTCGATGGTGCTTCGTTTTGTTCCTAGATATTTAGCGCAAATCAAGGTGATTTCGAATGCTCAAAAATGTATAGGCCGGGATGTCTCACAGGGGAATCTCCTCGCGCGTGCGCGGAATGGGATTACGATCCTTTCCATTATGACCACCTGGGCTTTGGAAAATGCGATTGAGACAGCGGATTCCATGAGATCGAGAGGGTATGGATTGCCGGGCCGTACAAGCTTTTCTATCTTTCGGTTAGATGCCCGAGACAAAGTAGTCCTCTTGATCATGACAGGCTTAATTGCGCTGGTAGCCGTAGGGGCAGTGATGGGTGAGAACACCATGAGATTCTATCCGTCGATTAAAGCGAGCGCAATTACGCCTTTTAGTATTCTTATATATATCGCTTATTTTGCGTTATGTATGATCCCAGTGCTCATCAATATGGTGGAGGCAATGAAATGGAAATCTATCGAATCGAAGAACTAAGCTTTACTTTTCCTGAACAAGAGCAAGCGGCTCTTTCGAATATTAATCTAACGATTGAAAGTGGAGACTTCATTACTATTTGTGGTAAGTCAGGCTGTGGCAAAAGCACTCTGCTTAGACAACTGAAAACAATTCTAACCCCACATGGCAATCGCCAAGGGGCAATTTATTATAAGGGTCAACTTGTTGAGGAGATCGATCAAAGAACGCAGGCCGCGGAAATTGGTTATGTACTCCAAAGTCCGGACAATCAAATTGTGACAGATAAAGTATGGCATGAGCTTGCCTTTGGGCTGGAGAGCTTGGGGTATGATAATTCTACGATTCGTCTGCGTGTGGCGGAAATGGCTAGTTTTTTTGGGATCCAGACCTGGTTTCATAACAGTGTGACCGAGTTATCAGGCGGCCAGAAGCAGCTGCTTAACTTAGCCTCCATAATGGCTATGCATCCCTCGGTTCTAATCCTCGATGAGCCTACCTCCCAGCTAGATCCTATTGCGGCTTCCGATTTTCTGGAGACGGTCAAAAAAATAAATCGTGAGCTGGGAACAACCGTGATCATGACCGAGCATCGTCTAGAGGATGTTCTTCCGCTTACAGATCGGTTGATTGTGCTGAATGAGGGAGTAGTGATTGCCAATGATCCCCCGCAAAAGGTGGGCGAGGCTTTAAGTAAGCTGAACCATCCGATGTTTCTGTCCATGCCCTCGCCGATGCAGATTGTTGCAGGAGTAGATCATGACTTAGCGTGGCCTGTTACTGTGAAGGAAGGGCGCCAATGGTTGGATGCTTTTCTAAAGGGTAAGACTCCTGCAACGATGGCAGAAACTCAGCCTAGCACGAAAGAGGCCGGCCCTGTAGTCATAAAGTTTAAGGACGTATGGTTTAAATATGATAAAAATGGATCGGATATCATTAAAGATTTGTCGTTTGAAGTGAAGCAAGGGCAATTTTATTGTATTGTTGGTGGGAATGGGACGGGTAAGACATCAACGCTGTCGCTGATGAGCGGGATCCTTCAGCCTTACAGAGGGAAAGTTCTAATCGGCGGGAACAACCCTGCGAAGATGAATGCCAAAGCGTTGTTTACTAACAATCTGGGCATCCTCCCGCAAAATCCGCAAACCTTATTTGTGAAAAAAACAGTCGAGCTAGATTTATATGAGATGTTATCCCAGCTCTCTTTGACGAAGGAAGAAAAAACCGCCAGAGTTGAGGCTGTGGTTAAGTTTGCAGAACTGGAACATCTCCTCTCCATGCATCCGTATGATCTCAGCGGGGGAGAACAACAGCGTGCAGCGTTGGCAAAGCTGCTTTTGTTAGAACCAAAGATTCTGCTGTTGGATGAACCGACCAAAGGACTGGATGGGCCCTTCAAAGAGAAGCTAGCCGTATTCCTGCAAAAGCTCAATGCCGAAGGAGTAACTATTGTAATGGTCTCGCATGACGTTGAATTTTGTGCTAAGTATGCTGAGGTCTGCGCCATGTTTTTTGATGGAAGTATCATCACTACGAATGAAGCGCAGAAGTTTTTTGCGGGAAACAGCTTCTATACAACTGCTGCCAACCGTATGGCGCGTCATGTATGGAATGAGGGAGTAACGATAGAGGGTGTGATTGATTTATGTCAAAGAAGCAGATAACGGATCGTCGTTTGAGTCGTCGAACTTTATTAGCGGCACTACTAATCCTCATTGTCATTCCAGCTACGATTTTATTAGGGATCTTTGTGCTAAATGATCGGAAGTATTATTTTATCAGTCTATTAATTGTTATCTATACGATGATTCCTTTTGCGATGGTGTTCGAGAACCGGAAGCCGCAGGCGAGGGAGCTGATCGTTATAGCGGTGTTAGCAGCCATTGCCGTGGCGGGACGCGCAGCCTTTTTTATGTTGCCGCAGTTTAAGCCAGTGGTTGCTATTGTCATCATCGCAGGGGTAAGCTTGGGTGCGGAGGCAGGTTTTCTGGTTGGCGCTGTTGCAGGTTTTGTCTCGAATTTCTTCTTTGGGCAGGGACCTTGGACGCCTTGGCAAATGTTTTGTTTTGGCATCATTGGCTTCCTGGCGGGCATTTTCTTCAAGAAGGGTCTGCTTAAAAAGAATAAGCTGTCGCTGTGTATATTCGGAGGGCTAGCGACGTTTTTCGTATACGGAGGCATTATCAATATAGGCTCGTTGATGATGTTCACTTCAGAGTTCTCATGGCCGGCTTTAATGACCACTTATATTTCAGGTTTTTGGTTTGATATGGTGCATGCGATCTCGACGGTGGTGTTTTTGTTTTTTATTGCTAATCCTATGATTGAGAAGTTGGATCGGATAAAAACGAAATATGGGTTGATTGAGCCTTAGGGTTTGCTGGTGTTGGGTGTTGGATGCCCTATGCTTTGCGCTGGCGGACGCTCCGCTTTTCCACAATCAGTCCGTTCTCTCCGCTGCTATCAGCGCGAATTCCAAAACACACAAACACAAACACAAACTAAAGGCTCAGCGCCTTCCGCTTCGGTTTTTAGTGGAAGGGGGAGGGGAACTAGTGGCTACGAATCAAGCCACTGTGACAAGCCACTGAAAAGAGAATATACCTAGTAGCGATGCTCCTAGGTGAAAACTTATAAAAACAGGCGATGTTCCGGTATCTGGTATCGCCTGTTTTTTTGATTCACTTAACGTTCAGCAACAACTTTGTGCGGGGGAACCCCAGCATCGGGCGGCTTATGAGTGGCTTCAAGTATGGAGAGGTCGCCGTCCAGTGTTTTGAGTCCGGGGAGCAGCAAGGCAGCGATGGCACAGAGCAGTGGAAGCAATCCGGCGATGACAAAAAGCGCAGGCACGCCATAGAGTTCAGCAATCGCGGCGCCGGCAAAAGCACCAAAAGGCTGCAAGCCGCCACCGATTAAAAAACGGATGGAGTTGACTCTTCCTTGCAGATTACCCGGAACCAGACGTCCATGGAGTGAAGAGCTTAAGGAGCCGAAGAAGGGAGCTATCGTTCCGGTGGCGAATACGGCGGCGAGAGCAAAAGAAAAACTAGGAAATAACCCCCATAATGTTGTTACTAAACCGATGGTCCCCAGACTGCCGAGCATGACAAGCCGCCTCTTTTTAATTTCCCCTATCATGGAAATGATGCTTAGCCCGACTAAGGTTCCAAGTGCGAAAACTGTACTAAGTGTGCCCATCGTCGCCGCATCACGGTGGAGCACTTCGCGTACAAAAGGAACCATCATGGTCCAGACGGCAATTGAGCTTAGATTACTAATAGAGGCCATCATCATTATCGTAAGCATGGCGGGGAATTGTTTATAGAAGGTAAAACCCTCAGCAATTTCGCGAACATAGACGGTAATGGAGAAACGGCCTGGAGCTGGAGAGGGCTTGGGTAGCTTCTGCAGGCACAGCAAGGTAATGATGGCCGCAACATAACATAACATGTTGATGCTAAGGGCTGGCAGTGCTCCACTGGCAGCGGTCAACGCCCCAGCCAGGGCGGGGCCTAGCAAGACTGCTGCACTTTTGCTGCCATCGATGATAGCAAAAGCCCGCACCAGCTTCCGGCTATCGGCAACGCCGGGAATAACAGCCATGGCTGTTGGCATGAACAGAGCGGCGCAGGCCCCGCTGAGACCAGCGGCGACAAACAGATGCCACAGCTGCAGTTGGCCAGCCAGACCCATGCCTAGCGGCAGTGCTATAGCTAACAGGCGAATGGCTGCCAAGCAGGCCATAAAGCGTACCCGGTGGAGCCGGTCGGACAGCGGCGAGCCCAGCAAGCGCAGCAGCAGCTCAGGTATGCCGGAGCTGAGCGCGAGTGCTCCCATCGCTAGCTTGGAACCCGTCAATTCATAGACGAGCCATTCCATAGCCAACAAGCCAAAAGCATCCCCAAAAGCACTTAAAGTTATGGTTGAGAGTAAACCATAATAGCTGCGTTTTATCATAGCCTGTTCACTCCTTTCTTATATTTCTCGCATATACGCTTACCGTCCTTATAAGGACGCTTAAGGCGTTTATGCTTGACTCTCTAGATACGACCCAATCTGCTGTGGTAGCCCATTTAAGGCTTCCAATCGCAGGCTGTACGATGTGCTTTTAACGTTGGTATGGACAATGACCAGCCCTGCTGCGCGCAACGCAATCAGATGGTAGTGGATTGTACTTTTAGAAAGTCCGACTTCCCGCACGATTTCCGTGAAATTCAACTGCTTGCCTGTAAGCAAACGAAGGATATACAGCCGCGTCTCATCCGAGAGTGCCCGGGTAAGTCGAAGTAGTGCTGGAGCAGGCCGGCCAGCTTCCGGAGGGAGAACATCACAAGAGTAGCTAGTGAAAACGAATTCATCAAACATAGAGGTGGTGACCAGTGGGCGGGCATGATATTGCGGAATGATAATGACCTGCTTCAGACGTTCGGTTGGATAGAGGCGCATTCCGTCGGTTGCTGCTTCAAAGACTTCCATATCATTGTTCCCATTCAGTGTCGTTCGTCTTGACTCGGCTTCCTGTTCAAGCCCTTTGAGGATATTAGGGTCGATTCCATTGAAGTAACCCGCGTTCCATTCGCGCAGGATGTCAGAGGCAGTGTCCCTTAGCTCAGAAAGATTAGAGGGAACCGATTGGCCGAAACGTCCAGATATTTCATACAGTTCACCCGAAGATAAACCATCGAACCAATTCAAAAAGCCGTCTACAGAACGCTCGCCCGGTGAAGACCAAATGTAGGGAGCCAAACTGAAATCATCAAGTTTTTTAACGACCTCTTGCATTTTACGAAGCAACATCGGGGCAAATCTTGCTTGGACTTCACGTACCCAGAGCTTACCGGAATCCATAGCAGTATGGTTCTGCTTGCTTAGAAAAGCAGTCATACTGTTCACACATTCATACATGGGGGCAAAATCGACTTCTACTTTATATTCCATGAGCTTCTCCATTCTTTGAGTAAGTTGCTGAAACATTTATTTGTTCTATAATTATAGAACTTATTATTAGTTTTATTGTAAACGAACTAAAATCCGTTTTCAATAGCCATTCGACTGAAAAACAAAAGAAATTTTAATTACGATAAAAAGACAGTTCCGGTAGGCACATTTTGTGCATTAGGAACTGTCTTTTGATGTCTACACAATTTATATACTTTTTAGGAGTTCCACCTTCTGTCTCCAGGCTCATAATGAAGAGACTAGGTTAAGAAGTAGCCCACAGCAAAGACCAGCACAACAATAAAGTAATGAAGCCAGTTATTCGTACCGAAGACAAACTTACCGTTGAGCCAGCGGGAGATAAGACAGTTGAGAAAACCGATAATAAACCAAATGAAGTTAAGCGGTTTACATAAGGCATAAAGGGTGATGACGACTAACGTAATATGAGATAGCAAAAACAAATAAATATAACCCACAGCAGATTTAGCGGAGCCCTTAATTAGAATCCCCACTGCCCCAAGCACACTAACCATTCCATATAAGATTATAAGACTTGAGCCTATCATTTAATGCACCACCCTCCAAGGGACCAGATGGTAAACGGATATATACAGAGCAGCATCTGGCAGATTATTTTGCCATTCAAGAGTTGAAAAGTTATGGAGTGAAGCTAAGGGATATCCAGTCTATTTTTAAATTGAAAAGGAGTTATGGGTGTGCCCATGCAGAGTTGATTAAGGAAGTAGGCGAATCTCTGAATCTTCAGCTGGACGGATTGAGACAAGAAGAATTGGAACTCCTTAATCGGATACGGATGCTTGAAGCGCTGGTCCAACAGATTGCTCAAATATAATCAATTGATTATATAAGTGTTTGGTTATATAATAAATCTGAAAATCAGATGAAGAAGGTGTTATTAGATTTGAAGGAATTGCAGGGCATGAATGATTTGACTCAGGGTCCTATTATGCCTACCTTAATGAAATTAACGCTTCCCATTATTGCGACGAATTTCATTTCCACAACCTATGGCCTCGTCGATATGATTTGGGTTGGAAGATTAGGAAGTGGTCCTGTTGCCGCGATTGGCACGGCGAGTTTTTTCATTAATCTAGCGATTGCATTGTCGACTATGATTACGATCGGTACAGGGATTAAGGTTGCGTTTTGTATGGGATCTGGCCAGATAGAGAAGGCTAAATCTTATATGAAAAACGGGTTTATGATGTCTATTTTATTAGGACTTCTCTATATGAGTTTAGTTCTGTTGACCAACAATCAGTTGGTTGGTTTTTTTGATCTTGGAAGTGATGAAGTTGAACGGATGGCACGACAATTTTTAATGATTTCGATCTTCGGGACGGTATTTTCCATCGTAAATACTTTGTTTGCCACACTCTTAAACTCGATGGGAAATAGTAAACAACCGTTTCAGATCTTCTCCGTTGGTCTTATGGTTAATATCGTCCTTGATCCATTTTTAATTTTTGGCTGGGGCAGTTTTGAAGGTTGGGGAGTAGCGGGGGCAGCCACGGCAACATTGACAGCGAACATCTTAGTTACGGCTCTTTTTATCATAAAGACAAGAAAGTCAGAAATCATTTCGAACACATCAGCATGGGACAGTCGTCAAATGAAAGAAGTAATCCGTATGGGACTTCCGATCACAATCCAACGGGTCACCTTTACGCTCATATCGATCGTCATTGCTAAGATCATAGTACGTTTTGGGGCGGATGCGATTGCGGTGCAAAAAGTAGGGATTCAAATTGAATCTATTTCTTATATGACTATTGGAGGACTACAGGGAGCTATTGCTGCCTTTTTTGGACAAAATTATGGAGCACGCCGATTGGACCGTATAGGGCAGGGATATCGTAAGGCTTTGATCTTAACCTCCATCTTTGGCGTGATCATATCGCTTATATTTATTGCGTTCCCGCAGCAGCTATTTTCCTTGTTTTTATCAGATCAGACAAGCCTGGAATTAGGCACTGATTATATGCGCATCATTGGCTACTCACAATTATTTATGTGTATGGAATTGATGACAGTAGGTGCTTTTAACGGCATTGGCCAAACTCATATCCCGCCGATTTTCAGTATTACATTTACTGCACTACGAATTCCACTAGCCTTGATTTTATCCGAACCTTTTGGCCTGAATGGGGTGTGGATGTCGATTGCTCTAAGCAGTGTGTTTAAAGGGGTTATTCTTGTGTTCTGGTTTAGAAGATCTTTATTCAAAATGAACAAACAGCAGATAAACTACTAAGCAAAGGATGATCGTTGAAATGGCTTTATTAAATCGTAAACTCATACAGCTTCTAAGGGATAACCATTTGAATAAGGAGCTTTTTCACGGCGAATTTGGACTGGAAAAAGAAAATGTCAGAGTGGATCCAGAGGGAAGACTGGCGCTGACACCACACCCTAAAGCTTTTGGCAACAAAATGGAGAACCCGTATATTCAAACCGACTTCTCAGAGAGTCAAATTGAAATGGTCACCCCCTCTTTTGATTCTATTGATGAGACTTATAACTTTCTGGAGGCGTTGCAGGATATTGTGTCGCTTGAGCTCAAGGAAGAATATCTGTGGCCAAGTAGTAATCCTCCGAGGTTACCGAATGATCAGGACATCCCCATTGCCAAGATGGGTAATCCAATTGAGGATGAATACAGACATCAGCTAGCAGACAAATACGGTCGCAAAAGGCAATTGCTGAGCGGAATCCATTACAATTTCTCTTTTGATGAACAATTTCTTCGACAGCTTCATGACATCGCAGATCCGCAGGTGAGCTTTAAAGAATTCAAAGACGCTACTTACTTAAAAATAGCCCGCAACCTATTGCGGTACCGTTGGCTTCTCATCTATTTAACAGGCGCCAGCCCTGTTTTTGATAAGACATATATGGAACAATGTGTAGCTCGCGGGGAATCAGATGACGACAAAAGCTTTTATTATCAGAATATGAATTCACTGCGGAATAGCGAATGCGGGTATCGAAACGAAAAACCTCTTTATGTATCTTTTGCTTCGTTAAAGGATTATGTTCATGATTTACAAGCTTTGATCGAATCGGAAGAATTATTAAGTGTAAAAGAGTTTTATAGTCCGGTTAGAGTGAAGACAGCAAGAGGCAAACATCCTTTAGAGGAACTGATGCAAGATGGGATAGCTTATTTGGAGCTTCGGTTTATTGATTTGAATCCACTCTACAAAATAGGAATCGGCAAAGAAACGATGATTTTCATTCATCTTTTTATCCTGTATATGCTGCTGAAGGAGGACGAACCGTTCGGAGTAGAGGATCAGAAGCTGGCGAATCTTAATCATGATCAACTAATCATGGAAGGAATAAAGGGATGTTTGCATGATTACGGGGATTCATGTACAACGATGGAGCAGCAGGCATTAACTTGTATTCATGAGATGCAGGATATGATCCAACTGTTGAACCCGGAGAATGAACTGTTTTTGAACGTTTTGCATGGAGCTAAGAATAAAATTGTAGAGCCAGACCGGAGCTTTGCAGCTATTGTGAAGTCGGAAGTTAAGCAATCCTCTTTTGTACAATACCATCTGAATAAAGCTAAACAATATGCTAAGGAAAGTCTTGCGAATGGATACCGTTTTGTGGGATATGAGGATCTGGAGCTATCTACACAGCTTCTTTTGAAGGCAGCGGTTAAACGTGGCATTAAGTTTCAATTGATCGATCGGGAAGAGAACTTTGTAGTTCTTACGCAAGGTGATCATAAAGAATATATTAAGCAAGCTACGAAGACCTCCCTTGATTCTTATAGTACGGTATTAATCATGGAGAATAAGATCGTTACGAAAGAAGTTCTTAAACAGCAAGGCATTCGTGTTCCCGCAGGAGAAGCTTTTCGTAATCTGGAAGAGGCAATGAATGCACATGGCACTTACCGTAACAAAGCTATTGTGATTAAGCCCAAATCAACCAATTTTGGACTCGGCATTACTATTTTTACAGACGATTTCTCTAAAGAAGATTATCAAAAAGCTTTCGAAATCGCCTTCGAGTTTGATCGAACTGTGCTACTAGAGGAGTTCATGACGGGTAAAGAATATCGTTTTCTTGTCATGGATGATGAAGTAGTCGGAGTATTGCACCGGGTTCCTGCAAATGTGATTGGGGATGGGGTACATACGATTGAACAACTGGTGCACGAGAAGAATAAGGATCCTTTAAGAGGCCGCGGGTACAAGACACCACTTGAGAAAATTCAGATTGGTGAAGCAGAAGCAATGTTCTTGAACAACCACGCTCAGGCTTGGAGTGACATTCCTCCATTAAACGAAGTCATCTATCTTCGGGAGAACTCTAATATTAGCACGGGTGGCGACAGTCTGGATTTTACGGATGAGATCCCAGATAGTTATAAGGCTCTGGCGATTCAAGCGGCTAAAGCTGCGGGCGCCACTTTTTGTGGAGTGGATATGATGATTGATGACATCAAGGAAGAAGCCAATGCTACCAACTATAGCGTTATTGAGATTAACTTTAATCCAGCGATTCATATTCATTGTTATCCTTATAAAGGGAAGAACCGAAAGGCGGATGAACGGATTCTGGATCTATTATTTGGGGAATAAACAGAAGCTCAACCAGTACCTTTGGTTGAGCTTCTGTTTATAAAGGGGTAAATTGCTTCCCACCCACTATTTGTTCATGTTAGGAGTTACCCGCAGCCGCAACGCCACTAAAGTTTCTGGCTTGGACATTATTAAAGGGATCTGTTGCAGCTGCATTTGTGAAGATCTCTGCTGTGTACTGAATTTGACCTGTTGCGACAGCCGCTGGTGGTGGAATATCTACTGCTGTAAAACCGAAAGCTTCATTTTCTCTGCTGATCGCAACCCCAAATGTCGTGGTGAAAATGATCGTTCCGTTTCTGCGAACATTAACGGTATTGGTATTGAAAAGAGGATTGTTTTCTACTTTTAGAAATCCGGTCAAAAGTACGCGGACATTGCCTTGATTCTCAGCCAACACGCCTGCGGTCTGAATACCAATATCCCCAAAAACAAGTGGAGTCGCTGCTAGTGGAATAACTGCTGGTGTAGCATCCGAAGCTGCTTGGTTGGATAGTCTTAAATCTACAAACTGAATGGTCATATTATATTCACCTCCTAGAAATAGAATATGATAGAAGGAGAGCTAACTCTTGGATTTGCTATATAATTCATCAGCTACCTACTTGCATGGCTTGATGATCAAGTGTTAAATGAAAGAAGGGTTAGAAGTTTAAGGAAAGGCGGGAGCTATTATCAAACATAGGAATAAGTCTAAAAGGATATTATTGATTTCATTGATGCTGTTGGCAGTAGTTATCATTGGTGCGGTGGTGCTTGGGGAACGCGGAGGAATAATGAGTAAATCCGAGAGCTCTTTCAAAAGCCCTGCTGAACCGTCGCCCCTTATCATTACACATGAGAATAGTACAGATGCTATAGAGAACTATGTCATTCTAAAGACGAGCTGGAATGGAGCGGACTATGATCGGGCTTCCTTTTACTATGCGGCTTGGCATAGTGAACCTACGCTTCTAACGGGTCTGCGCCGCTTGAAACCAGGGGAGAAAATGCAGGTCGACTTTGGAGATTACGCACCGAGTGATGTCACAGTAAAGATGGCTTATCTAACTGAGAGCTTTGATGAATCGCAGCTTCCAATTGTAGAAGTTCCTGTAACACTCGTGGAAGGGAAATATGAATTTGTGAACCCTCCAGCATCCACCAGTGATATTCCCACTTCGGGTCGCGTCTTTAGTGTTATAGCTAGATGGGGTGAGAATATCTGCGAATATGTCTTCGCCTCAGATGGCAAGTTTGATAACTATGAATATGATTTGTGAGGTTAGTCGAAGATAAGAGATGTTCTAAAGCCGGTCCGGTTTTGGAATATCTCTTTTTTTGTCTCGATTTTAGACAAATCTAACGATGTGTCTATTTTTTAGACAATGTACCGTTATTGTCTAGTTGGGGAGGACTGTTAACCTGATTAACCATTTAGAGCTAAGTTTAATTAGATCGAGAGACGGATGAGAGAATACCCGTTTTTAATATTATGAAGACAACTTTAAGACGAGGGAGGAGTGAACGTCATAGGTACAGAAACGGAAGAACTGAATTATGATGACATTCAAGGAATCGTCTTACAAGAACGCCCTACCCCTTACGTAGGGACCTATGTATTGCTATCTATCGATCATCAACAGGACGGGAAAGTGATGCTGAAGCGGCTTCTCGACGAAGTGACGTCGGCCGGACAGTGGAGTAATCCTCACGAAGGTGCTTGGGTCAACGTTGGTTTTACTTATCAAGGACTCCAGAAGCTGGGGATTCCTCAGGAGTCGCTCAACAGCTTTGACCTGGAGTTCCGGGAGGGAATGGCTGCCCGGGCCGCTAGGCTAGGGGATGTAAACGAAAGCAGCCCGGAGCACTGGGAAGACCCGCTGGGTACTGAGAAAGTCGATGTGGCGCTTGCTCTGTTCGCGCCCACCAAAGAAGCGCTGCTTCAAGCAGAAGAAGCAGCCCATCGAATCCACTCCGAACTGAATGGTGTATCCGTAGTTTACCAGTTGGATGTCGGAATGAATCCTGACGGACGTACTCATCTGGGCTTCATGGATGGAATCAGCAATCCGAGAATCGAAGGAAACCATATACCCAATGCGGTGGGGCAGGAAGCGGAGATTAAAGCCGGTGAATTCCTGTTCGGGCATTTAAATGAATCCGGCACTATAACACAGGGACCACAGCCGGCAGAACTTGGCCACAATGGAAGTTACCTCAGTTTCCGTAAATTGCATATGAGGGTCGCGGCTTTCCGTCGTTATTTGCGGGAGCATGCGGACAATCGGGAAGAGGAAGAACTTTTGGCCGCTAAAATGGTAGGAAGATGGCCGAGCGGAGCCCCTTTAAGTCTGGCTCCTGAAGCAGATGATCCGGCACTGGGCGAAGATGTCAGCCGACGGAACGCATTTACGTATGGGGATGATCATAAAGGGTTGAAATGTCCGGTAAGCTCGCATATCCGTCGTGCATATCCCCGTGACAGCTTGCAGGATTCGGTTGTTAATGTGAACATCCACCGGTTGCTCCGGCGGTCAACGATGTACGGCCCTATACTGCCAAAAGGTGTAATGGAGGATGATGGTCAGGATAGAGGCCTTATTTTTGCAGGTATATGCAGCTCATTGTCCCGCCAATTCGAGTTTATCAAGACCGATTGGTTAAATGGAGGCAATTTCGCGGGCATGTCAACCGAGAAAGACCCTATTACCGGTAAGAATGAGGGGGAAGGGATGTTTACCATTCCGGACAAACCTATTCGCCACCGGATGAAAGAAATTCCAAGTTTTTCAATCACCAAAGGCGGGGAGTATTTCTTTGTTCCCAGCATGACTGCATTACGGTGGATGGCAGAGTTGGATCAACATATATCTAAGGAGGAATTAACATGTTAGAAGGACAAGATCAGACTAATCCGATTACAAGCGCTGGACGTGCCGGCCTGCGGGAAGGTGAAATATCTGAGCTTACCATCATTGCGCCGCTTAAAGAAGGTGGGGCGGATCGTCTCCGTGAGAAGCTGAAAAAAAGCGCATCAAGACAAGCCGAAACGATGGCGAAGATCGCGACCGTTCACGACATGCGCTTCGTAATCTTTGATAACGACACCCGGCTGTTGTTCGCGACGGCTTATGATGGCGACTGGGATAGTTATATCGATGATTTTGGAACTGAAATTCCAGAGTTGTTGAATAACATGTTTAATGAAGTGAAGGATTTTCCGGGAATTGAATCTTCGGAAGCGAAAGATTTCATCGCCAACCATCAGATCACTGCATCCGGCTGGTACAGTGCTTATCCCGATGCCACGGTCAGAGATATTTGGCGCGGACAACGAATTACGAAGGCCTGGAACGACCTGCTTGACGCATCACAAAGCTAAATAACTAGAAAAAGGGGGCCTTGTCCCCTTTTCCTTCCTGATAAATTACAAAGAGGTGAACGAAAGTGAACAATAATAAATCAGTGTCGTCTGAACTCGCAGAAGAAGCGGTAAACTCCATTGAGGAGGTAGCAGGCAAATATCCGGGTTATCGACGCGCGCACGCCAAAGGTGTTGTCTACCAGGCGGTGTTCACCCCTAACGGCCAAGCGGGCCCTTTGACAACAGCGGCATATTTGCAAAATCATGAGGTGCAAGCTCTCGTACGCTTCTCCAATAGCTCGACTAATCCATCCATCCCTGATGTTTTTTCGCCTGCAAAAGGAATGGCGGTTCAGTTTGAATTGCCTGATGGGGGCGTGACAAGTTTGGTGACAATTACATTGCCGATCTTTTTTGCCAAAACACCGCAATCCTTTATTAATATCTTGCGTACAATTAAAGAAAATTCGTTTGAGGGAGCGACCATTGCAGACAAATTTAAAGCGGTCATGGAGAAGTATTCGGAAAGCCGGGCTGGGCTTCAAGCCGTGAAAATGCTGCAACCGCCACTCAGTTTTGCAACCAACCGTTATCATTCCATTCATTCCTATTACTTCACCAATGCTGCTGGCGAGCGGCGGGCTATTAAATATGAGTGGGAACCGGAAGCGGGTCTGCACTTTCTGACCAAGGAAGAGGTGGAGAATCGATCTCCCGATTATTTGGAGGATGAACTAATCGAGAGACTGTCCAAAGGTCCTGTGGCGTTTGAATTGACAGTAATCCTCGGACAGGAGGGAGATCCTACGGATGACCCGACGTCTGCTTGGCCCGAAGACCGGGAACGGATTGTCGTCGGCCATTTGTCGATCACCGGCGTGGCAGACGAGAAGGCTCAAGAGTACGTCTTTGATCCGACGGTTGTACCTGCCGGCATTGAATGCTCAGAAGATCCTATTCTGAACTTCCGTCATGATGCCTATGCGGAGTCACATTCCCGTCGAAGTAATAATCAGTAAGCATTTATTTTATATTCTATGAATATGATCGGGCTGTCCTAGAATGTCTGCCGACATCCTTAGGGCAGTCTTTTTAGGTATGCCTTGTGACACTCTTGTAACAGAGATTGGCTACGATAGGTTACGAGGTGAGAGAATGAAGAAGTTTAAAGGATTTATCGTATTGATTTTGTTGGCAGTCGTAGGGTGCAGTGCAGCAACACCACAAGCAAATCTTGAACCGGAGAAGGAGGTAAAGAAAGAGGTCAATGAGAAGATCGCTTTCTGGGATCAACAGCGAAAAGGAACAAATTTCATGAATTCCAAATCTATACCCGAAAATTATGATGCGGCGAAAGAAAATAATATAGAGTTCATTCGACTTGCGCCAGATAAATGGGCAAAAGATAGTGATTTCCTGTTTAACGATCAACCGGATGCTAATCCAGATAAAGACTTTTTAATAGGGAATGCAGATAAATACGAGGGGCTTGTTGAGGACGATTTTACAGCGTTAAAAGCAGACTTGGATGCAGCCGAGGCACGGGGTTCAAAAGTAGTGCTGACAGTCCTTAGTCTGCCCGGCGATCGGTGGCGGCAGTTTAATAATTATACAAATGATGATCGAATCTGGAAGGATTTCAGCTATCATGAACAAGCGGCAACGTTTTGGAAGGATCTTGCGGAAAGATTAAAAGATCATCCTGCGGTGGTCGGCTATAATCTGATTAATGAGCCACATCCTGAACAAGCAACTGGATTTAACGATTTCTGGACAGAGGATTACAACGAGTGGTATAGCTCAGTGGAGAATACTCCGGCGGATTTGAATCTTTTATATGAGACTATTGTGACAGCGATTCGAACCGTAGATACGGAAACCCCTATTATCGTCAATTCTGGTCTGTATGCTACACCATGGGCCTTTAAATATTTGAAACCCATCGATGATGCAAATGTATTATATGCTTTTCATATGTATGAACCCTACGAACTTACCAGCCAAAATAAGAAGAAAGGCTTAACCTATGAATATCCTGGAACGGTTAAAGTAGGTGAGGAGAAGACAAAAAAAGCATTTAATAAGAAAGCTTTAAAGGATTTTCTAGAACCTATCGCACAGTGGGCAGAAAAGAATAACATCCCTGCTAATCGTATTGTCGCTGAAGAATTTGGCACGAACCGGCTTGTAAAAGGTGCAGATCAATACTTGGCTGATTTAATCTCGATTTTTGCTGATTACGGCTGGCACTGGGCGTTTTATGCGTTCCGGGAGGATACTTGGGATGGCATGGATTATGAACTTGGCACTGAGTCTCCAACCTGGGAGTATTGGGAAGCGATAGAGAAGGGTGAACAGCCTGATCGAAAGACAGTCGATAACCCGATATGGAACGTACTGACGAAGGGGCTAGAGAAGTTGCAATAACGTAGCATGAAAATATATGAAAAGGTGAAACCTGTAAAGGATTTCGCCTTTTTCTTCTGATAACTATAGGAAGGAGAATCTACTTTGAATATTTTAATTGCGGATGATGAGAAACACATGACCACTATATTGAAGACTTATTTTGAAAAAGAAGGCTATAACGTTTGGACAGCAGCGGATGGTGAGGAAGCGCTAGAGCTCTTTTTTTCCAATAGGATTGATCTTGTGGTGCTGGATTGGATGATGCCTAAGCGAAGCGGGCTTGAGGTTTGTAATGAAATCAAGAAGGTTAGTTTGGCTAAAGTTGTAATGCTGACCGCAAGGTCTTCCCATGATGATGAATTCAGTGCCTTGGATATAGGGGCAGATGAATATATAAGAAAACCATTCGACCCAAGGATTTTGATGCTTAGAATTAAAAAAATGCTAGGCACTGAAAAAGTGGCTGCGATTAGGGATTTAGAAATCGATTTTGAGCGGAAGAAAGTGTACAAGAATGGGGCCGAACTGGCGTTATATAAAAAAGAATTTGAATTGCTAACCTTCCTGTACGAGCATAAAGGACGCATTTTATCCAGAGATGCCTTATTGTCTGCGGTTTGGGGAATGGATTATCTGGGCGAAGAAAGAACGGTAGATACGCATATTAAGAGGCTGCGCGATAAGATTGGGGCCGACCACGTGATCACGCATAGGGGAATGGGGTACAGCTTCCATGATAAAAATTCATAAAATAAGTACGAAGTTATTGATCATGGTGAGCATTATTTTGCTGATTGTTTTTGGTACGTCTTATTTCCTGCATAACTATTTCTCAGCAGATTATTACCTATACAAAATGAAAACCAAGATCAACAGCATTTATGACGAAGTAAAGGATCTCCGTTTGGATCAACTCATGGAGAATGAAAGCAGGATCGAGAACAATAATAACGTAACGATTGTTAGGGTTGAAAACAGTGGAAGTACAGCAGAAATTAACGAAAATATTCAATTTGCGTTGTTTAAAGATAAGGTGGCACTTAATAAATTTTGGATCACAGATGAGGTATTACAAAAAGTAAAACAAGGCAACGCGGTTAATCTTTTATTTAATCAGGGCAAATTGAAATCGAGTCTGTTAACGAAAATATACGAGCAGGATAGCAGCCTAATCCTCATAGGAACTGTGGTTGTGCACAATACAGATGCCTTGACCCTCGTAAATCAATTCAGCTTTTACTCCATTCTACTGGGGATTATTATCAGTTTGCTGTTAGTGGCTTATTTTTCAAAAAAGATCATTACACCGTTAGAACAATTGCAGGATGTCGCAAAGGATATATCCAATCTCGATTTTAAACAAGTGACGATTCAAACGGGGGATGAAATCGAAGAGCTCTCGAAAAGCATCAATCAGATGAGTCAGCGTCTAAAGAGCACTCATGCCAAATTGGAGGAGAAAAATCAAAGTTTAAATACCCTTATCTCAAGCATTTCACATGAAGTGAAAACACCATTATCCTTAATCCAAGCATATACGATTGGCATTCAGGACGGTCTGGATGATGGCATGTATACGGATATCATTTTGGAGCAAGTGAAGTATACGTCGGATATGGTGGATTATTTAATTAAATTGTCCAAGATCCAGAAGTCAGAAGTGCATAAAGAGCCTTTTGATCTTAAAGAGCTTCTGCTAAAAGTGATCTCACAATATAATATTACGTTAAAAAATAAAAACATAACCTTAATGACCGACTTTCATTCGCTTGAATCCTCTGTCGTTGAAGAAGATATCAGCCAAATCGAGATAGTATTCAACAACTTAATTAGTAATGCCATTAAATATGGTGAAGAGAATTTTTTTGAAATAAAACTACGGAGTGACACTACGCGTACATTAAAATTCACGATCTCCAATAAAACCACTCGCCTGAAAACGGAGCATTTAGCGTATATCTGGGACCCATTCTATGTAATTGAAGAGTCTCGAAATAAAGAAATCTCCGGTACTGGACTTGGCCTGTCCATCGTCGCGGAGATTCTTGGCAAAAATGATCTGAAATACGAGTCCAGATTAGAGGACTCGTATATTAGTTTTAGTATTTGGTTTGAAGTTAAGGAGGGAACTTTGGAACTGTAGGAGCGTTAGCGTTCGCCTGAAAGCTTTCCGAAGGAAAGCTCGCATCGGAAGCATAAGCTGTCTCCGGATGTTATCCGCTGATAGCGGTAAAATCAAAAACATCTGGAGACAACAGCGACCGAAAGTCCAACATTCCCGCACAACACCTTTTCCCTGAGTGGCTTTAATTTAACTTCAATAGCGCCGCATTATCAATAAAAGTAGCCGTATTAAAAAGCAGCAAGACATCCTTGATGTCATTTTGAGCCATATAATCACTGATGTTTCCATTATAATAACGGATGTCGATCACATAGATTTCAGGCACATGCTGAGTCAGGAAAGGAATAACGCTATGTGCATAGGAGTCCTTGATGACGAGCAGCTTTTTCTGTTTGACCGTTGTTGGATCAAGCTGGCTGGTGATTTTCATGAGCGCATGTACGCCCCCTAAGAAATAAGAGTACTTATCTTTTTTCGCCAGATAACTTGAGTCATACATACTTGTTAAAGTCTCACCGGTATCTTCAATGTACATTTGGGTGGATACCTCATGATTAGGTTTGTACAATTGAATGGAATCAGGTGAGACCCCGATAAATTGCCCCCGGGTATGATAGCTTCCGAGAAATGAATTACTCACAGTCTGAATCTGGTATTCGCTCCGGGACAGAGGCTGCCAGCCCATGCTTTGAGCATAGGCTGCATAAGCTAAGTAGGCACCGTAGGTTGTCCAGTGATGGTCGGTGCGATAGTAAATGGGCTCTGCGGCATGTGGGCTAAGCACATCAAATCCATCTATAAAAGTAAGGCTATCCCCTACATCCTTAGCTATTGTTTGATTCACCTCAGCTTGCGAATAGACAGGAGCTAACCAGGGCAGACGTTCCTTGTACAAGCCAACCGATGTAGGTGCGAGTAAGAAAGTGGTGTTTGCATCAGGATTGTTATCGGCAAAGCGTTTCACAGCTGCTGCATATTGCTGAACTTTAGTGTAATCAGGTGCTGCGAATTTTTCGAAAAGATAGCCGTCTTTTCCTTTATAGATTCCGTTATTCTCTTGCTGCAGCCTCATCTGTTCCACCGCCGATTTCACCCATACCCATTTGGCCCGAAATGGAAAATGATCGGTTACAAAGCTTTCGGCCTCTTCCGCATAGGTGTGGGATAATAAATTGTCCCATGTCAGATGGGGGGCCTTTTGCAAATACCGGTTCTCAAGCTCAGAGAAACGCTGAACAGGCAGTAAGAAAAAGAGGATAGCGACCAGAAATAACGTTGCAACAAATCCCCCAACCAGGATTCGATCCGTCTTCTGCTTCATAAACAATCACCCCCTAATGGTTAGAATCGGAAATATAAAAATGGATTAAAGGTTGCATCTACTAAGTAGGCAACAGATAGGAAAAATAACACGCCATACCAAACAAGAGCAGGAACCGATCTAGAATCCATCCGCTTAGAGAGTTTCACAGGTGTAGAGGCAAAGGTTAACACCACGAGTAGAATCGCGTTCGTGTAAGTGAAGTATAAAGTGGTATTATTCCATAACGGCTGTCCATTAAAGCCAAGCATCGCTTGGAAGTAGCCAATGACCAGAGGAAGTTCTTCAAAAGCGAATAAGACCCATCCGATGAGTATAAGTACTACGGCATATAAATGCCTTGTCCAACGGGGGAGACGGCTTAGCAGCTTTAATCCCCACCATTTTTCAAAGATAAGAATGACCCCGAAGTATAATCCCCAGAGCAGAAAATTCCAGCTGGCCCCGTGCCAGATACCCGTGAGCAGCCATACGATGAGGATGTTGCGCACTTGAATGCCTAACCCCCGGCGGTTGCCTCCAAGCGGGATATAGACGTAGTCACGAAACCAACTGCTAAGGGAAATATGCCATCTCCGCCAGAAGTCAGTAATACTCTGAGAGATATAAGGTTTGTTGAAGTTCTCGTTAAAGCGGAAGCCGAACATGAGACCGAGACCAATAGCCATATCCGAATACCCGCTGAAGTCAAAATAGATCTGAAAAGCAAACGCAATAATCCCAAGCCAAGCGGTTAAAGCAGGCAGGGAATCTAAATTGGAGCTGGATATGGTGTGCCAGAGCAGACCGATGTTGTTGGCGAGCAGCACTTTTTTGGCTAATCCGATTATGAATCTCCGTACACCTTCTGCGAACATGGGGATATCGACCGAACGTTCACGTAGTTGCCCGGCAATGGTGTTATATTGAACAATCGGACCTGCTACTAACTGTGGAAACAGCGCTACGAATGTACCAAAATCAATCCAATTGCGTTGTGCTTTCGAAGTTCCTCTATAGACGTCAATAATATAGGACATGGATTGAAAAGTATAAAATGAAATCCCAATAGGTAAAGGTAAATCCGTTAAAGGAATATGTGTACCGAGGAGTCCATTTATATTTCGGATGAGAAAATCTGCGTATTTAAAATACGACAATAAGCCTAGATTAATAATGACGGAACTAACCACAATCCACTTGCGCTGCACCGCAGTCAGCTTTGGTCTGCTGAGCAGTAGACCAAAGCTGTAATCTGTAATGGTGGACAGCAACATGATAACAATGTAGACAGGTTCGCCCCAAGCATAAAAAACCAGGCTGCTTAAAAACAATATGAGGTTTTTGATTCGCCAGGGCGAAACATAATAGAGCGCTAGGACAGCCGGCAGGAATAGGAATAGGAAAAGTAGGCTGCTGAATACCATGGTTATTTATTTTTCTGTGAAGTAAGTATCGAAGTCTGCTACGAGTTTATCTTGATCCGCAGGATCAGCAATAACGAACAGGAAATAGTTACCCTTTTTAATAAGTTTATAGTTCTTGGCATTTTCGTATTGATCAGGCAGATAGGTTTCGAATTGTTTTTGGACATCTGTTGCACGCGCTTTGATGGCATCCTCAACAGTGGTCATATCTTTTACATCTTTAACTTTCAGAACCGCAATTTCGTTAGTCTTCACATTCATCATAGGCATTCTAATGCTATAATCTTCAAGCAATTCTGGGTTGAGATGATATAGCTGTTCAACTGTAGCCGCATCAAGCTCCATTAAAGATGGCTGCTCTACTTTGCTCAGCATTTGATCGACCATTTCTTTTGCAGTCAGATTCGTTTCAATGGCAGCTTCATTGTTACTGTTGTTGCTGGAACAGGCGCCAAGCACCACACTTAGTACAATGGTTAACGCTAGCATGAAGGTATGCTTTTTCAACTTAGGTCACTCTCCTTGATGTATTGTCTGAATTTCTCTAGTTACTAACGTATATAGTCGATAGAATGTTGCGCTGGATACTTACTCCGGATACTTTACCCATATTTTTGCGGAAATATGATATTCACATGAATTCATGCAAAGATCTTCCTCTCTTAGCTTGCGCAATGGTTGGTTATACTGTTACTGTAAGATAGATAGTTTTTAATAGAAGGGGATTGAACGGAATGATCGAAGAACTGAACAATGAACTACCGGAGAATTATGAGGAATTAAAGAAAGCTGCCAACCGCTCTGCGGATTGGAGAGCGCGTCTAGAAGCAGTTGAAGAGCTGGGACAGACCAACCACAAACAAATTATCGATATCCTGACGCGTTTAATGGAGAGCGATCCTGTATATACAGTTCAAGAAGCTGCTTACCTTAAGCTGAAGGCTTTTGGTGAAGACGTTAAGGTGCCATCGAAGAACAAGCCTGAGCTAGTTAAAGGCGTATCCAAGATCCTGCTGAGAATTAAAAAGAGCCTGCCAAGAGATCATTCTTACGAGGACTTCAAAGAGAAGCTGAAGAAGATGAGAGTTGACGTGTACGACGCTTATGAAGGTGAAAAAGGCGCTGACTTCGATACGTGGCTGATGAAGATGTGGACTTCCGCAAATAAGTAAAGGATGACAATATGCACACCAATAAATTGACAGAACAATTCCAAGAATACCTTAAGCTGTCCGCAGAATTACGCCCTGATTATATTGCCAGCTTGGGCAAGGGTGGTAACGAAGCAAAGATTACGGCAGTTTTGCCGGAGACTCCTGAACTGCTGAAAGCTATTTATAGCACTGTCTCAGGGACAAGCAGTGAGGAAGAGGAACCAAGCCTTATCGAATTTATTCCAGGGTACCGCCTGATTCATATGGATGAATATGAAGAGGAGATGAAGGTATTAGCTGGGATATTGGAGGAAAAAGGTCAACATCCTGATGGAGTTATCTTGCCTATCTTAACGAACTATGGCAGTGATTTCATTTGTTATTATAAGTCTGCCGATGGTGTGGAACAGGTATGTGACCTGCTCCATGATTTCGGCGATTTAATCGTGATGTATGATTCGCCCGATAAATTCTTGGAGACCTTATGCGAGTTCTACAAGCAGGAGGTTTATTTCCTGGATGAAGAGGGCTACCTCGATTGCGATTTAGTATTAGAAGGTGAAGTTGGCGCGTCGCTGAACCCGGATGCGAAATATTGGTCCGAGTAACGACCTGATGCCAAATAAACAAGAGCAGCAGTCCATTTATGGACTAGCTGCTCTTTGTTTTTTAATAAGGTAATCTTTATGGCTATGTTTATTCCTGCGCAGCTTGGTTCTCCTGTTCACGAAGCTCTACTCGCCGTATTTTACCGGAGGTCGTCTTCGGAAGATCCTGAATAAACTCGATTTTGCGCGGATATTTATAAGGGGCTGTCCACTCTTTAACATGGGATTGCAGCTCTTTTACAAGCTCTGGTGAACCAACAATCTCATCCTTGAGTACGATAAATGCTTTAACAATGTGCCCACGGATCTCGTCTGGACTGGCTACGACCGCACATTCCTTAACGGAGGCATGCTTCATCAATGCTTCTTCTACCTCGAAAGGACCGATAGTGTAACCTGAGCTAATGATAATGTCATCCCCACGACCCTCGAACCAGAAATAACCATCTTCATCTTTTTTTGCCCGGTCGCCGGTTATGAAGAATTCGCCGTGTGTGGAGCTTTCTTTTCTACCGGGATCTTTGTAATAAGTGTGGAACAGGGCTGGCATACTCAAATGTACGGCAATATCACCAACCACTCCAGCAGGTAGTGGCTTGCCGTCTTCGTCCACAACCTCGACTAAGCCGGGTGCGATTGATTTACCCATAGAACCAATGCGTATTGGAGTATCTTTGAGTGTTCCGATAATTAGGGTGCTCTCCGTCTGGCCGTACCCATCACGGATTGTGATATCGAATTCACGCTGAAAGGTGTTAATGACCTCTTGATTTAATGGCTCTCCGGCAGATACTGCACAACGCAGGGTAGACAAGTCGTAACGACCTAAGTCTTCTGTTTTAGCCATTAGACGATATTCTGTTGGGGTGCAGCATAATACTTGAATTTTGTGATCCTGCAATAGCTGCAAATATTTTTTGGGATGAAAGGATCCACTATATACAAAACCTGTAGCTCCGTTGCCAAGAACGGTTAAGAAGGGACTCCAGATCCACTTTTGCCAGCCGGGAGCTGCTGTTGCCCAGACGGTGTCAGATCCTTGAATATCCAGCCATTGAGGTGAGGTGATCCGCAAGTGAGCATAACCCCAGCCATGACTATGAACGACCGCTTTAGGGTTGCCGGTAGTACCTGAGGTGTAGGCGAGAATAGCCATATCATCCCGGCGGCTTGCGACAGCTGTGAAGGTATCTGGTTGTCCAACCATCAGATCTTCTAGATCCAGCCAGCCTTCACCGAGTTCGTCTGAGCTGCCAGATACGGAAAGACGGTAATCGAGAGCAGGAAGATCCTCTGAGATTTTATTCACTTCCCCGGTTACTTCGGACCAAGCAATAACCGCTTTGGCTTCAGAATGGCGCAGGCGGTAGGATAAATCTTTGGCACGCAGCATTTCTGAGGATGGAATGATGGCAAGTCCTTGTTTCAGACAAGCTAAATAGATGACATAAGCGATGATGCGGCGTGGAACCATAACAAGAACACGATCCCCTTGTTGCAGCCCAAGCTTCGCAAGTCCTCCGGCTAGCCGGTTAGCTTGTTTGCGTAATTCACCGTAAGTAATTTCCTCATAATCTCCTTGCTCATTTAACCACTTAAGCGCAATCTTCTCAGGAGCATGGCTTTCCATTTCCGAAGTGAGATTGTAGAACTCAGGTGCGATCCATTGCTGATTATCCAATATGAACCTCTCCTATATCAAACAAGATGTGTATAACTGTTCTATTTAGTATATCACGTTATCCTAGTACCAGGTACTAGTACCTTGAGTTCTTAATGAATTTCGGGTTAAGATAATATGTGTAAGGTATACTTATAATAGACCACAAATCCAGAAAGTGAGAACTTATGTTATGAATCACACAACTTTTGATGAAATATTCGCTATTATGGAAGCCTCATTTCCTACTTCTGAGATCAGAACCTTTGAGGGACAACAGGAGTTATTGGACGTCCCAGATTATCGTCTCATTACCGAGATGAACTCTGAGGGTAAAATTGTTGCTTTTATGGCCTGCTGGGAGTTTCCCGGCTTTCGTTTTGTAGAACATATAGCAGTCGACCCGGGCATCAGAGGTGGAGGAATCGGCAAAAAACTGATGACTGAATACATCAGTCTATCTAACAAGCCTGTCCTTTTGGAAGTTGAGCGGCCACTGGGTGAAATGGAGCAGCGGAGAATTGGCTTTTATGAGCGGCTGGGCTTTCATTTGAACCCTTACGATTATGTGCAGCCTCCTTTGCGTGAAGGAAATGAAGACTTACCACTCTTAATTATGACTTACCCTAACCCTGTTGATGAAGAAGAATTCCAACTTTATAGAGAAATTTTATATTCGGAAGTGTATAAGGTTACAACTCCGTATCAAGGTTAAAGCTCTCAGCAATCCGTTAAATCCTTATGGGATAAGCGGGTTGCTGTTTTTTTTATACAAACCAGAGCTCCAGATGAATAGTTTCTTTACAAATTGGGTACAAGTTAAATACAACTTAGAGACATATTCTTTTAAAACTTGAGCTAAAGTAAAAACCGAGATTGATCTTCTAAGGAGGCATAACATATGAAAAGTAAAAAGATTATTATAGCAACGATGGTATTTGGGATGGCAATCACAGGTTCGGCTGGTGTGTACGCAGGAACTAAGCTGCAAAAAATCACCGCATACCTCAATCACAGCATTGGATTTAAAGTGAATGGTGCAGCTTATACACCTGTTGATAATAAAGGTAACACATTAGCTCCGATTACTTATAACAATACAACCTACCTTCCTGTACGCGCCTTGGCTGACGTATTGAAGGTGCCAGTGACTTTTGATGCAGTGGCGAATCAGGTCATTCTGGGTACTGGAACTGTGGTGCCGGATAAAGATGCATTAACACCAGTACAGTACAGCAACGCTCAAAAAGAACAAATTTCTAAAGCTTTCGCAAATTTCGATGGGTTTAAGACGGTTTATGCACCAGCACAAATGGTGAGTGGAGATGCTTTTCAAAAAGCAGCTAGCTCTGAAGATGGAGTGTACTTTTTGTTCAACCATATGAGGGTGAACGTTTCTCCACGTGACTACTCCTATGATTACAAAGGCGATACCATAAAGCTTTCCAATGGTACAGAAGCTAAGTGGTACAGCCCTACCAGCGATTCATTGTTTTTGACCTATAAACTGGATGATCGTTTTGTGACGATTAGTTCTCCAGACAAGGCTTTGAGCAAGGCGCAATTAGAGAAGGTAGCCGTGAATGTGGTGAAATGGAGTAAATAACTCCTTTGAAAGCAAGCTCAATATACAAAAAGTAAAGCAGCAAGTCACTCCGATCCGGGAGGGCTTGCTGCTTTTTTTGTTTTCGTGTAGGCGTGTTCTATTTACTGTGCTGTTTATTAGGCAGCTTTTGGCTTGGTGTTCCTTTACCGTGATTCTGTTTGTTCTTTTCTGCTTTCTTCTGGGTGTCGTGTACTTTGTCTACAAAAGCTTGAGTATCGTCCATGTTTGTCCTCCTTGATCATAACCTTGCCGTTACTGTAACCACTTTTGCCTGATTAAATACACAAGCCGTTTTTACAAACTAGTGGATCAATCCGTACATTGTGAAAATATTTAGTAGTTACTATGAATGGATGCAAGCATTTCATAATAACAGTAAGGGAGACTGATTATGAACAGGTTATTAAAACAAGCAGTATCCATGACACTAGCCTTCGTTATGGTACTGGGACTTACATTTACAGGAATGCCAGCTTTTGCAGAAGACAGCAATGAGGATGCTGGATTACTGCAATTACAAACGCTAGAGCCAATTACACTACTGGCGGGCAATTCTACATGGAAATATCTAGATAACGGAACGGATCAAGGTTCGGTATGGCGGTCTGTTTACGATGATTCTACATGGGCATCAGGCCAAGCGCCGCTTGGTTATAAAGATTCTGGGGCCGGAGTCAGCAGCAAGCAATTTGGTGCTCTGAATACAAATATAAGCTACGGCTCGGATAAAAAGAAGAAATATCGTACTTCCTATTTCCGGACAAATGTAACTGTGAATAAGGAAGAGATTACGAAATCGGATAAAGTATTAGGTAATTTTGCATTTGATGACGGAGTTGTGCTGTATCTGAATGGTGCAGAAATCTACCGCGAGGCTATGCCTGCTGGTGAAATCGACTATCAGACACTTAGTACAACTAATGGCAGTGATCCAAATGAGTATACAAAGGTTGACCTAACGGAAATCGTAAAAGCCAATCTGAAGGATGGAAGTAATGAGCTTTCAGCTGAAGTTCACCAGACGGGCGACACTAGCTCTGACCTTTATTGGGATATGAGCCTGATTGCTTATCCTGTAGTGGAGACAGTAGAACCTGGAGTTGGGAAGCCTGATTCTATCGCAATTACTTTTAATGGCAACCCGCAGACTAGTATGGGATTCAACTGGTATGCACCTGAAAGTGTGACTGGCACCAAACTGGAAGTAGTAGAAGCTTCTAAATTGGAGAATGGCCAGTTTCCAGCGGCAGGAGCTCAATTGTATGAAGGAACATCCGTTACAACTAGTGTGTACATGACAAAAGCGGATAAATCTGCTAAAAAACCAGTTGTGCTAACCAGCCATAAGGTAATAGCGGATCATCTGCAGCCGGGAACGGAATATGCTTACCGTGCTGGGGATGGACAAGCTGATAATTGGAGCGACGTAGGAACTTTTAATACAGAAAGCTCCAGTAATCAGGCTTATAAATTCTTATACACAACGGATTCCCAAGGAACAACTGAAGAAGATTTTGATATCTGGAATCATACCCTTCAAGAAGGATTAGCTAAATTCCCGGAAAGTGAGTTTATCCTGAATTCTGGTGATTTAGTGGATAACGGTGATATTGAGGAGCAATGGGGATGGTTTTTCAATAAGCCTAAGGATATTTTAGCGAATATTCCGTTGGTTCCTTTGGTAGGCAACCATGAAAGTAAAAATTACAGCAATTATAGCGCTCATTTTAATTTGCCGAATGTTTCGAATACAGGTGCAAAACCTGATGGTTCTGTATATTCTTTTGACTACGGTTCAGCGCACTTTATGGTAATTAATACAGAATATTATGGTGCAAGCTCGAATCTTGAGAATAACGAAATTTACAATAAACAAGTGGAGTGGCTTCGTAGCGAAGCGGCAAAAAGCAATCAGAAATGGAAGGTTGTGCTTCTGCATAAATCTCCTTATTCCGTTGCCAATCACACCAATGATACAGATGTACTCTTTTACAGAGCGCAATTAACGAAGGTGTTTGATGAGCTTGGTATCGACATGGTAATTGGCGGGCATGACCACACCTTTGCTAGAAGCTATCAGATGTACAACAACAAGCCATTGACGGATATTGTTCCGGACTCAAACGGAGTAGTAACTGATCCTAAGGGTACTTTATACCTGATTACAAATGCAGCGGGCAATAAGAAATACAACGTAGCTTCAGGAACATTCCCTTTTGCAGCTAAATACGGACAGCCTGGCAAGGAAATGTTCACGGGGATGACGGTAACGAATGATGAGCTTTCTTACGAAGCCTACACCACAACAACTGGTGGTTCTACAGACTTGTATGATAACTACAGCATTCATAAATCGGAAGTAGCAGTTAAACCTGTGCAAAATGCAAAGGCTACTGCAGCAGATGGTGGTAAAATAACGTTGACTTGGGATGCGCCTGCTTCCGGTGCACCAGTGTCTGGATATCGTATTTATGAGCAAAATGATCTGGTATCCGCAAATTGGACGGCCAGTGTTCCTAATGAAGAAGGTAAAACTTCTTATACTTACACTGTAGAAAATACTAATCCAAACCAAACCTATCAATTTGTTATCAAAGCTGTAAGTGAAAGAACAAATTCAGAAGCTGCTATCGCTTCAACGGATTCGATTAAAAAGGTTACAGTTACCTTTAATGGCGACCCAGTGAGTGCAAAAGGCTTCACTTGGTACACAGCGTTGAAGTCTACTGGAAACGATCTGCAGGTTGTAGAAAATACGGGCGTTACTCCAGACTTTGCTAAGGCTGCTAAGTTTACAGGACGTTCGGCGGTTTCCAGAAATTCAAAAGATGAATTAGTTCATAAAGCGGAAGCTTCTGGCCTGAAAGCTGATACAAAATACTACTTCCGTGTAGGTGATAAAGGACTAGGCCTGTGGAGTGCAGTGGGAACTTTTGAAACTGCCGCTAAGACAGGAGCATTTACTTTCATCGATTTGGCTGATACACAGGCTAAGACCGAAGATGAAGCGATTCTTTCCGGTGAAACGATGGCAAAAGCACTTACGACGTTCCCGAATGCTGAGTTTGTGGCGATTAACGGAGATATCGTAGATACCGGAACCAATGAATCACAGTGGAATTGGCTGCTTGGTCATTCACAAGATACCCTGCTTAACACGACCATCGTGCCTGTTGCGGGGAATCATGAGGATAAGGCAAATGCCTTCTATGAGCACTACAATATTAAGGAAGCACCGGGCTCTGCAACAGAAACTGGAGCATATTATTCCTATGACTACAGCAATGCTCACTTTGTAGTCCTGAATACAAATGAAAATTCCGATGAATTTGCTAACTTCAGCCAAGCACAGTTGGATTGGATGAAGGCTGACGTAAAAGCAGCGAAAGCTGCTGGAGCGAAATGGATTATCGTAGCTATGCATAAAGGTCCATACACAACCTCTAACCATGCTACCGACAAAGACATTATGGGTACAAATGGAGAAAGAGCGAAGGTTGCTCCAATGATGGCTGAACTGGGCATTGATTTAGTTCTTCAAGGCCACGACCATATTTATGCGCGGACCAAGCCAATTAAAGCTGATGGAACTGCGGCAGACACAGTGAAGATCAAGGAAAGCTTCAATGGTCAAACTGTAGAGTACACAGTAAATCCAGATGGAACAATCTATCTGATCCCAGCTACAGCGGGAGCGAAGGTCTATTACAAGAACATGAAACCAGAATTGGGAGATGCGTATTATAATCTCTTCGAAGTAGCAAATGAGAATACAGCAGCTAAATACGGACCGGACCCAAGTGATGCTACGCGTCCAAAACGCGGTCAAGTTCAGACCTTTGTAGGTATTACTGTAGATGCTGGTAAATTAACAGCTGTATCCTATGAGATCGATCAGAATATTAATGATGCTAAACCATATGTTCTGGAAGAGTTCGGTATTATTAAGGAGTCAAATCCTGAAGTAAACCCAACACCAGAACCTACAACAACGCCGACAACGGAACCGACGACAGCACCAACAACGGAACCGACAACGGCGCCAACGACAGCACCAACAACGGAACCGACAACGGCGCCAACGACAGCACCAACAACGGAACCGACAACAGCGCCAACAGCAGCACCAACAACAGGATCATCAACAGGACCAGTGACAACAACAAAACCGACAGCAACACCAACGCCAACAGTAGCACCAACAGCTACACCAGCACCAACAACGGTGCCTACACCATCTGCAACGCCAGTAGTCAAACCATCATTGACGGATACCGGCAGCCATTGGGCAGCAGCGGCTATTGAGAAGGCAGTAGCAGGAGGCTTCGTTAGCGGTTATCCGGATAATACTTTCCGTCCTAATCAGAAAGTAAATCGGGTTGAATTTATCACTATGCTGGCTCGTGCCCTGCAATTGCCGGACAGTGGTAGCACTTCAAGCTTTAAGGATTCAGCGAAGATTCCGGCATGGGCTAAGTCCTTTGTAGCTCAGGCAGTAGCTTTGCAAATTATCAGCGGCTATGACGATGGTACCTTCCGTCCTACGCAGGAGCTTACTCGTACAGAATTGGCAGTTATGGTTGTTAGGGCTCTGGGCATTACAGTAGATCCAAAAGCGACCTTAACCTTCAATGATGCTAAGGATGTACCCGCATGGGCAGTGCCATATATTGCGGCAGCAGCAGAAGCGGGCATTGTGAATGGCATAGGACAAAACCGTTTCGCACCTAACCAGGTAGCGTCCCGGGCCGAAGCAGTAACAATCATTCTGAACCTGCTGGAGAAGCAAGGAAAGTAACTAAATCGGATCGTTTGAAAAAAGATTGCCTCAAGGTCATCGTTGATGACGGAGAGGCAATCTTTTTTTCGTAGCTGGGTAGTGTGAGGGAGGCGGCGATACGGTGGTGTGGCGGAAATGAGAGGTAAAAGTGCCTCTGATTTGAGCGAATACGGAGGATTGGCGTGAAAGAGAGGCAAAAGTGCCTTTGAAATGAGCGAATGCGGCGGAGTTGCAGTAAAGAGAGGCAAAAGTGCCTTTGATTGGAGTGAATGCGGCGGATTGGCGTAAAAGAGAGGCAAAAGTGCCTCAGAAATGAGCGAATACGGCGGATTGGCGTGAAAGAGAGGCAAAAGTGCCCTTGAATGAGCGAATGCGGCGGTGCGGCGGACATGAGAGGCAAAAAAGTGCCTCTGATTGGAGCGAATGCGGCGGATTGACGTGAAAGAGAGGCAAAAATGCCTTTGAAATGAGCGAATGCGGTGGATTGGCGTGAAAGAGAGGCAAAAATGCCTTTGAAATGAGCGAATGCGGCGATTGGCGGAAATGAGAGGCAAAAGTGCCTTTGATCTGAGTGAATACGGCGGAGTGGTGCGAAAGAGAGGCAAAAGTGCCTTTGAAATGAACGAATGCGGCGGATTGGCGTGAAAGAGAGGCAAAAGTGCCTCAGAAATGAGCGAATGCGGCGGTGCGGCGTAAAAGAGAGGCAAAAATGCCTTTGATTTGAGCGAATACGGCGGAGTTGCAGTAAAGAGAGGCAAAAGTGCCTCAGAAATGAGCGAATACGGCGGATGGGCGTGAAAGAGAGGCAAAAGTGCCTCAGAAATGAACGAATGCGGCGGATTGGCGTGAAAGAGAGGCAAAAGAGATTACACTCCTTCATCCTCTTTATATTTTCAACCAACATATGTTTAACGACCCACTCATTGCCAGGATATCGAGCCCTGATAGCACGATAATCTTTAATTTATCCAGCATATCTTTAATTTTGCGGCTATTTGTAAGGAAAGATCTGGGTTAGATTAGGGTGGACTAATCAAAGTAAGGCAGGAGGGTTGCCGACAAAATTGAATGCGCTTGCACAAACGGGATTGAATATAGAATGTGCTTGCACGAATGTGGTTGGATACAGAATGTGTAGGCAGAAGAGAGTAGAAGCAGAAGAGGGTAGGAGCAGCAGAGGGACGGGACAACAGAAGTAATCTACTTGCTGTTCGGCGACATAGTGAGACACATTACGCTTCATGGATGAGAGTAACCGAAACAACTACAGGACGAGGAGAGTGGAAAATGAACCTTCACACCGGTAAAAAGGCGCGTCGTAAGCTGACATCAGCTGTTCTGGCGGCAGCTTTGCTAGTTTCAGGACTTCCCCTAACGGCTTACGCCGGCGATACGTGGCCTTTTACAGGAGACAGTGCGCCGGGTGCCAATCAGCCTAATGTACATGGATATACGAGCAGCCATATTGCGAACTGGAGTCCGGCAACCGATCCGGATGCAGAGCTGTTGAGATCGCGGGTGCCGCTGCAAAAGCGGAATGCCCCATTTGCTGCAACCCAAGCTAACCCAGCGCTTAGCGCAGATACACAGATGATCAACGTTGCTGGCGACTACGGGAATGCTTTTATTGAGAACGCGCCGTATACGAACAAGTTTGCGCAGTATCATTTTAACTTTTGGCAATATATCGATTACTACTCCTATTGGCACGGTACAGCGACTGCGTACACCCCGCCGGAATATTATGATGAATTGGCCCAGAAGGACTGGCAGCAAAAATGGTTCGAATTCGGCATGCTGAACATCCCCAACCCTACCTACACCGATGCAGCGCATAAGAACGGCGTGTTGTCATTGGCGGGAATCTTTTTTTCCAATAATGACCGTGGACAGCAGACGTACAAACAAATGATAGTTAAAGATGAGAATGGTAATTTTCCGGTGGCGGATAAACTGATCGAGATGGCCGGGTACTTCGGGTTTGACGGTTATTTTGTAAATCAGGAAGAGATGAATCCGAATGTAGCGACCCAGGATATCCCCGATTACACCGCTTTTATGAAGGTGCTGCAAGAGGGCGGCCTGTATGTACAGTGGTACGACTCGCTGAACACCAATACCGGTGCTAATACGTTCGCCCGGACGATTAATGATACCAATATCTCCTTTTTAGTGGATAAAAGCACCAAGGAACCCGTCTCCAATTCGTTTTTCTTCGACTACGGGGCTGGCAATACGCAGATTACCAACGCGGCTAATTACTTAAGCAATCTGAATGCCAGTCTGGGAACAAGCTACAACTTGTTTGAAGTTGGTTTTGCAGGGCTGGAAGCAGGCCGTGACCGGTTCAAGTCCGTTAACGGAACAGCGTTGATGAGCAAGCTGGACAGCAATGGCTTGCCACGGCTCAGCTTGGCTACACTCGGTGCAGACTTTGTTCATGCCGGTCTGGATGAGGACATGAACCTGTCTTACCCGGTCTCGCACAGATCCGAAAATGGCTACCAATGGATGACAAAACTGCGTGAGCAGCTATGGTGGTCAGGCCCGAACGTGGACCCTAAGAATACGGTCAAATCGGCAACCAATACCGTGTCCGATGTTTATGCCGACAACCGTTACTGGCCGGGAATCTCGTCCGTCATTGCGGAGCGTTCGGTAATTAAGGACAAGAACTTTTACACCAACTTTAACACTGGACAGGGCTTGTCCTATTCCGTGAACGGTGAAGTATCGAACCCGGATGAGTGGTCTAATATGAGCCTGCAGGATATCCCAGTGACTTGGCAGTGGTGGCAGGATACTGCTGGCAATAAGCTTACCGTAGATTTTGATTATGGACCGGAGTACAACCTTGCGGGTACAAACCGTTACAACTATGAGCAGATCGGTGCGTATAACGGTGGCAGTTCACTGGTGGTGAACGGCAATCTGAATGCGAAGAACTTCTTACGTCTGTACAAAACAGAGCTGGAGGTCAACGGCAACTCCAAGCTGTCGATCAGCTTCAATAAGCCATCTGCCACGGATGCTTCGGCGATGGCGGTAGGACTCATCCTGGCTGATGATCCGAATACCGTAGTAGAGGTCGCTGTTCCAAACAGTGGTCAGCACTCGGAAGGTTGGGTGACAAAGGAGTTGGACTTGAGTGCATACGCGGGTCATAATATTGCAGCCCTTGGACTGGTCTTCGATCCCGGGCAAGGAACAGCGTCCACCTATCAGATGAACGTCGGACAGCTGCGCGTTTATGACGGGTCTGCCGTAAAGCCCGCAGCTCCTGCGGAATTAGCAGTTGCGGAAGCTTTTACAGATACAGGTGAAATGGTTGTGAAGTGGAAGCTAGATCCCGATTACACTAAGATCAAGCAATATAATGTGTACGTGAATGATGTATTTATGGGCGGCAAATACGATGAGGTGTTCTATCTGAAGCATCTCCCGGTGAAATCTGGAACCCTTAAAGTGGTTGCAGTGGGTGCGGATGGAGTGGAGGGTGAAGCGGCATCGTTGGCTTTTGATCTGGATGCGGCGGTTTCCGGAGTGAAGGTGGATTCAAGCGCGGACGGGGAGTTGACTGTGAACTGGACGAACTCCACCCAAGCTTCCGGTGACATTACCGTTCGAGTGCAGTCTTTGAATTGGATTACGACATCCGAACCGGTGTCACAGCAAGTGGTTGCCCCGGCAGGTGCAAGCACTGCGCTGTTAACGGGGATGCCGGTAAACGGCGATGATTACATTGTCACCGTTACCGCAGGCAACACCGATCCAGTCTCGGTCAGCGGCCGGTTCATCGACACGGTCGCGGAACCTTACGCGGAAGAATGGTCCTGGACGGACGGCAAACTGAATCTGCCGATGCCGAATACCAGAGACTGGCGGTATATGTATGTGTATGAAGATGGGAATCCGAAATCTTTTGCCACAACGTATAGCTCTGGCAATAAGCCGATGATTATCCGTGGACGGACAACTAAGGCGAGCTTAAGCTTTACCTCGACGGCAAAAGTTGTGCATGTGGTGATGGAGGATTATGCAGGCAACCGCTCCAAACCGGTCTATCTGAAAGGCAGCTATCCCGTTCTCTTTGATGCTAATGGGGGTGAACCAGCAAATACTGTGGCCGAGGCTGTGTATGGCACTTTGCTCTTGGAGCCTACGGGTATTGCCAGAGAGGGCTATGACCTGGAAGGCTGGTACGTTGGAGAAGGTGAAGGTGCGCGAAGATGGAATTTTGCCGAAGATCTAATAACCGGTGAACTGAACTTACAGGCGAAGTGGGCCTTGCAAGCTCCAAAGGTGAAGATCGTAGGGGAAGGCTCCTTTCGTGAAAATACGTCCGCGACACTAACGGCAGTTGCCACTGGCGCAGGGCAGCTGACTTATGCCTGGTATGCGGACACAGGCAGCGGTTATGGAGATGCGTTGGGAATGTCCGCCTCCTATACTATCCCTGCTTTGACTACAGTGATGGATGGCGATAAGTACAAGGTCATCGTCACCAATGAATCTGGTGGCAGCAGTGAAGCAGAGTACACACTTAATGTAACTCCGGCTGAAGCACCATGGGAAGTGCCTGATTTCATAACCGATCTTCCGTCTGCACTTGATGTCATTATGGGTGAAGAAGTGAAGCTGTTCGTACAGATCCGCGGGGATGTGGAATCAATTCGCTGGGAGACGAAGGCAGCAACCGCAGAGGAATGGACTGTGGTGGAGAGCGTGACTTCGGCGGTATACGCGTTTACAGCTTCTGAAGCAGACAGCGGTACGCAGTTCCGTGTGGTTCTGATTGGAAAAGAGGGAACGGAGCCTTCAACAAGAACCGGTAATGAACTTACGGTGACAGTACATCCGGCACCCGATGCGCCAGTTATCACCTCTAATAGCGTAGATAAGAATCCGGCAGTTGTAGGTGATAAGGTGTCTTTTGCCGTAGTAGCTTCTGCAGTTTATGGCGAGTTAAGCTACCAATGGTTGAAAGACGGGCAGGCCATTGAAGGTGCTGTGGAGCGTGATTATACGATTGCTTCTGCAAAAGAAACGGACAGCGGCGAGTACACGGCCGTAGTCACCAACACCAAAATACTGAATGGCCACCCTTATACGGCTGTTCAAAAGAGCGGAACTATTGATTTCAAGGTCCACAATACTCCTGTATCTACACCGCAGCCGACATTGGCTCCAGGGACAGGTATGGGAACTGGTGGGACGACTCCGGCAGCGACAGCAACGCCGCTTCCAAGTCCTACTAGCACAACTTTGACAGTTCCAGCAAGTGCACTCAGTACATCTACTGAGAACGGCAAAGTGACGGTAAATGTGCCGGCAGGCGTTACAGCTATTGAGCTGCCTGTGAATGCAGGTGAATTGCTAGGGATCCATCAACTTGAATTGGCTGCCTCGGGAACCACACTTGGTATTGCGCCGGAATTGCTGGTGCAATTGAAGGCTCTGCTTAATGAAGCCCAAGCTTCAGGCGGCAAGATTCAGGCGAAGCTCAGCCCGGAGACTTTGAACATGAGCACACTGAAAGCAGAGCGTGGGGTGGACTTGCGGGGTACGGGTATGACGTTTGATCTGAGCATCATCGCGGGAAATGGCACATCTAGCCGTCTTCCAAGCTTCAGCAAACCAGTAACCTTACAATGGAGTGCAACAAATACGGATTATAATACTAATTTGCTTGGTTTATATGCTATTGCTGAAGGGGGTTCGCTTACCTATCTCGGCGGAGTGTACGCGAATGGCTTCCTGCAAGGGGAGTTTAGCGGAACAGGCAGGCTGGCTGTGCTGGAGTACAATAAATCCTTCGCTGATGTTCCGTCTACTCACTGGGCTGCGGACACTATCCGCCAGCTGGCGGCTAAACATCTGGTACAAGGCACTTCCGAAAATGGATTTGAACCCGCCCGCAGTATTACAAGAGCAGAATTCGTGAAGCTGCTGGCTGGCGTGCTGGGACTGCAAGATCAGGCGGAATTGAAATTTAGTGATGTGCCTTCTGGTGTCTGGTATGAGCAGGACCTGGCGCGCCTGGTCCGGGCAGGTATTGTAGGCGGACGCACTGCTGAGCACTTCGATCCGAGTGCGAACATCAGCCGCCAGGAGATTGTCACTATGCTAATGCGTGCCTATGTGCTGGAGCATGGAACGCTTCAGTCATCAGCTCCGGCAACATTTACCGATTCCAATGAGGTAGCAGCCTGGGCGGCAGACAGCGTGAATGCTGCGTCATCACTGGGTCTGTTGAATGGCCGCACGGACGGGAATTTTGTTCCCGGTGGCTTGGCCACCCGTGCCGAGGCTGCGCAGTTCATCTTGAATTACATCCGGTAGATGATATAGCCCCACCACGGTCTGCCCAAGGAGCCCTTTGCTCCATGGGCAGACTGTCTTTGCTTGGCGGAGGATTGCAAGCTTTTACCAGCCACAGGCAGGAAGCACCTCATGCTATACTTTATCCATAATGACAAGCAGCGAAGCTTAGTCTTCCCCCTGCTGTAGGAGGTTGCTGATGTTTCCGGGGAAATTGTACAGAAAGTATCTGAAGAATAATCTGTTTATGAAAATCATCCTGCTCTTCTCAGTCATTGCCGTGGTCACCATTATCACCTTCTCCTACCTGATGTTCTTGCTCATGTCTCAGGCTGTAGTGCAGCGGCAGATGGAGATTCAGAAACGTACCGTGGAGAGCATCAATAGCTATATTGAGCAGAAATATGACTCTGTACAGTCTATGATGCGTGACGTGTACCGGGACACGGAGCTGACTGCTAATACGTCGTATTTGCTGGAGCATCCGTATGAAGATTACGTGAGGTACCGGCTGGACCGCTATTTCAACGAAAGTAATGCTACGACGGATACCGTGCAGTTTTTTCGCAATCAAGTTGAAGATGATCCTGATATCCGCAGTTTAATGCTCTACAGTGCAGCTGAGCAGCAGCTGTATGTCTATAACGACCAAGGCAAATTTCAGATTATTTCCACTAATGCAGCCCACTCTTTTGTACCGGATGCGCTGTATCTGGAGGAGGAAGGCAGTGTCACCGCTCCAAACACTTGGGTCAGTCAGGCGATCTCATCTCCGGAGGGGCCGATGTTTACGGTTCGTTCCCCGGTCAATAACAAGATATCACTGCGCAACATTGGTCAGCTTCTAGTCTATTTTGATGCCAGCGAGGTCTGGGGGAGTATGGGCAATTATAAGGATGACTTCAAGGGAAAGATTCTGGTGCTGGCAGCGGATGGGGATGTGTTATTTGATACCTCGGGCACCTATTATGGAAAGCGCTATCCTTATCCCGAGCAGATGAATTCTGCTTATACAGATGGTGAAGAAGTTGGCGGAATGATCATTACTAAGCAGACTCACACCCAAGGCGGATTTACTGTGTTGAGTGCTGTACCTAAGCAGGAATTAGCCGCCACCTATAGGGGATTGCGGAACATGATCTTCATCATCTGCTTGATCTGCCTGTTGTTTGCAATTATTACACCCACTTTATTTATCAATAATTTTGCCAGACGGACTCATAAAATTATCAAGTTCACCCGCAAAGTGAAAAACGGTGACCTGGATGCCCGGATTACCGATGTCAGAGAAGACGAGCTGGGGCAGATCTCCAAGAGCTTCAACGACATGCTGGATGAGCTGAATCTTCATATAGACCGTGTGTTTAAGGCTGAAATCAAGCAAAAACATACCGAAATCGCCGCGCTTGAAGCCAGGGTAAACCCACATTTTCTCTACAATACCTTGGAGGTGATCCGGATGAGGGCAATCTCTCAAGGGGCATCAGACGTCGGGGAGATGATCTACAGCTTGTCGGTGTTGTTCAAAAGCTATGTTCACCAGAAACCCAAGCATACGATGAAGGATGAACTAGAGGCCTGCCGTTTATATCTGGAGCTGTTCCGCATCCGTTATAAGGATAAATTCTCTTATACAATGGAATGCGGGAAAGAGCTTACCGGAAGAGTTGTACTCAAAATGTCGCTGCAGCCCATCATTGAAAACTACATTCTACATGGGATGCGCGTGGACAAGAATGATAATCACATCAGTGTGGCTGTGGCCAAGGATGGCCAATATTTGCGTGCGGTAGTTACAGACAATGGGCGGGGGATTTCCCCGGACAGATTGGTCCAGCTCAAAGAAGGTCTTTTGCAGCCAGATGAACAATCGGAATCATTCGGCCTGCGCAGTATTCATGAACGTTTGAAGCTGCTTTATGGCAGTGAGTATGGCATTGAATTACAAAGCGAAGCGGGTACCGGCACAACCGTGACTGTGTATTTTCCCGATCTGGGAGAGGATGATCCAAACCATGTATAAAATATTCATTGTGGACGACGAGCCTTTTATTATCGAAGGATTATATGACATTGTGGATTGGGCAGCACTGGGGATGGAGATTGTCGGCCACGCCGAGAACGGCCAAGAAGCGCTGGAGTCATTGCGGTTTGTTCCAGCAGATATACTGATTACGGATATTTCCATGCCGCTGATGAACGGGCTGGATTTGATCCGGGCTGTGCGGGAGATCCAGCCGGAGATCAAAGTTGTTATCCTCAGTGGTTATGATGAATTTGGATATCTTAAGGAAGGAATGGCGCTCGGCATTGAAAATTATCTGCTCAAGCCTATTAATTTGCAAGAGTTCCGGGCAACACTAGTGACTGCCGCCGAGAAGCTGGGTGTCTCCCGTCAAGAGAGTCAATTCAATGCGCATAGTATTTCCATTCTACGCGATAATGTGATGTACCGCTGGCTGCGGTGCCAGATTGGGCCGAAGGAATTCAGTGAGCGGACTGATTTTCTGGGACTTAGACTAGATAAGCCGCTGGTGCAGGTGGCCCTGCTTCGCTCTGAACAGGACGCTGCCGAGCTATTTCAGGCGGTGGAAGAGGTTGTAGGCGGTAACCCGTCTTTGATTGCATTCCGGGATATGGATGGAGATACCGTGCTGCTGCATCTGCTTAGTGAGTATCAGCAGGGTAAAGAAGCGGTGGAGAGGCTTCATGCGCAGCTGCTGTTATCCCTAACTGGCGGTCCGCCAATGCGTCTGTCCGTAGGAACGGTGGAGGAGATGGAGGAGGCGGCGGCTCAGAGTTATGCCCATGCAAAGATGACTCAGGAATATTTCATGCTGTTTCCAGAGCGGAATCTGCTGCATTATGAGGAAGTTCAGGACAGGCATGAGGTTGCTGTCCAAGGTATGCCGCTGAATTGGGAAGATGATCTCAAGCTGATTATGGCGAAGGATAAGGAAGCGCTGCTGGTGCGGATCCAGGATCATTTTGAGCAGCTGCGGCAGATGGAGGGAATTACACCTGTGCTGCTGCAAGGCATTGCCATGGAATGGTTGATCCGCTTCAAGATGCAGCTGCAGGAGATCCGTCATGTGGAAGAACCGGAGCTTTTCGCAGACGGTTTTGGCCTCATTCGCTCCACAATTTCCATAAATGAACTGACTCAGATTATTCAGGAAGCCGCTACCATTACGGTAGACGCCTTAGTTCGGGACGTAAAGAGTCCAGTCGTGCAGCAGGTGCTGAATTATATCCATGAGTCCTACAATGAAGATGTGTCACTGAAGACCCTTGGTGCTCAATACCATATTCACCCGGTGTATTTGGGACAGCTGTTCCATAAAGAGGTGAATGAGTCATTCACCGAATATATCAATAAATACCGGATTGAGAAGGCGAAGGAGCTGCTGCGGAATACCTCACTTAAAGTTCATGAAATCGCTCTCAAAGTAGGCTATTGGGAGACCGGCTATTTTTACAAACAATTTAAGAAGCATGTCGGGATATCTCCTACGGAGTACAAAGGGCTTGTCTAGCGGACCCCCGCTGCAAGCTTTTTCTTTATTTTCTACATGATTTATTTAGTTTATCTTCTGTTTGAAAATGCTTTCATAAATTACAGTAAAGATAGTCCTTGAAGGAGAAAGCTGCTGGTTTAATTCCGGATTAGGCCAGCGATCTTGAGGTAAACAAAGGGGAGGTTATACAGGAATGGGCAACAACAAAAGAAAAAGGTTTTCCCTGTTACTGACATCACTTATGGCATTCTCGCTTGCGCTCAGCGCATGTGGCGGCGATTCAAACAACGCGGCAACTAACAGTTCAGGAGCGGGCGGCGACGGTGCATCATCCGAGAAACCGGTCGAACTGATCTGGTACACGATCGGCGGACCGCAGAAGGATCTGGACCGTGTCTTGGAAGAAGTCAATAAGTACACTAAAGAGAAGATAAATGTCACCCTGAAGATGAATATGATTGATTTTGGCGATTATACACAAAAAATGCAGGTCAAAGTAGCCGCTGGTGAACCCATGGATATTCTCTTTACGTGCTCCTGGGCGTTCGATTATGTGCAAAATGCCCGCAAAGGCGCTTTTATGGAATTGGACAGCCTGCTTAATGAATATGGAAAAGGCATCGTAGAAACGATTGATCCGGCGTTCCTGGAAGGCTCCAAGGTAGATGGACATAATTATGCCGTTCCTGCCAACAAAGAGCTTCCGGCGCAAGAAGTTTGGCGCTTCAATAAAGAGCTGCTCGACAAATATAACCTCGACATTTCCGGGGTGAACACAATGGAAAGCATTGAACCACTGCTGAAGACGATCAAGGAGAATGAACCGGGCATCACGCCTTACGCTATGGTGAAGGATTTCATGCCAGTACTGCCGTTCGACTACATCATTGAAAAGATGCCAATGGCTGTTTATATGGACACGAAGGATTACAAGATCGTGAACATTCTGGAATCCCCAGAACTCAAAAGCACACTTGAAACCGTTCGCAAATATTACAAGGCAGGTTATATCTCGCCGGAAGTAGCAACTACAACTTCGGTGGATGATCTATATAAATCTTCGAACTGGTTCATGGATCGCGCGGCTACCCAGCCGATGGCGGACAATCTGTGGTCGGCAAGCTACGGCTATCCTGTAGTTTCCACGCCAGCTGGCAAACCTTACATCTACAACTGGTCTGTTATGGGTTCGATGCAAGCCATCTCGGCTAACTCTGCATATCCGGAGAAAGCGATGGAGTTCCTGAACCTGCTCAACACCGATCCGGTGCTGCGCAACATGATTGACTCCGGAATCGAAGGCGTGCACTACGAGAAGACTGGTGAGAATTCCATGAAGAACCTGGATGAATCCAAGAACTATGACATGCCAACCTTCTCGCTGGGCAATATCATGATCAACTATTTGAACGAGGGTGACCCTGAGAACAAATGGGAAGAGTTCAAAAAGTTTAATGAATCCGGTGTAAATGCACCGCTGCTTGGTTTTAACTTCGACACTTCCAAGGTGACCACTGAAATCGCTGCGGTTCAGAACGTAAAAGAAGAATACTGGTCACCACTAATGACTGGAACCGTTGATCCTGACGAGTATCTACCGAAAGCTATTGAGAAATTCAAGGCAGCTGGTTTGGACAAAATTATCGCTGAAGCGCAATCGCAAATTGATGCCTGGAAAGCGTCCAACAACAAGTAAAACATCAACGTAAGAGAAGATCGGGGCAGGGGCGTGGCCTCTGGACCCGGTCTTTTTTTGAAATATAAGGACATACAGGAGGGATCTAAGTGTGAAGACAATCAGCGGATTTATAAAAAATATTATGAATAACAAGATTATGCTGCTCATGGTTTTACCAGGTGCGCTTTGGTTTCTCTTTTTCTCTTACCTGCCGATGATAGGGACAATTATTGCTTTCAAGGAATACCGCTTTAGCCGCGACGGCTTCTGGGCGAGTATTATCAACAGCAAATGGGTGGGGTTAGACAACTTCAAGTTTTTGTTCACCACCAATGACGCGTACATCATTACCCGCAACACCTTGCTCTACAATGGAGCGTTTATCCTGCTTGGCTTGATCTTGTCGGTTCTGATGGCGATTGTGCTGTCCGAGATTGTGAACAAGAAGCTGGCCAAAGTGTATCAGACCGGCATGTTCCTGCCCTACTTCCTGTCATGGGTCGTTGTCGGCTATTTTGCATTTAGTTTCCTGAGCTCCGAACGCGGGATGCTGAACCAGATCATGGGCTTTTTTGGCGCAGAGTCAATTCAGTGGTATTCGGAAAAAGCCTACTGGCCGTTCATCCTGATCTTAGTCTATCTGTGGAAAGCGGTTGGTTACAACAGCGTAGTTTATCTCGCAGCTATTATGGGGATCGACAAGTCGCTGTATGAAGCGGCGATGATCGACGGAGCTAGTAAGTTCCAACAGATTCGCAATATTACACTGCCGTTGCTGAGTCCGATTATTACGATCATGACCCTGCTGGCCATCGGTAAAATCTTCTACGCCGACTTCGGTCTCTTTTACCAGGTGCCTCGTAATTCCGGTACGCTCTACAGTGTCACGAATGTTATTGATACCTATGTCTATCAAGGCCTCAAAACAACAGGTGAGATTGGTATGAGTACTGCCGCAGGTCTGTATCAATCGGTTGTCGGCTTTACGCTAGTCATGACCTCCAACTATATTGTCCGCAAATACAACAAGGATAGCGCTTTGTTCTAGAACCTCATGAAAGGAGTGGGCCATATGTCTTCCATTACTAAGACTAAAAAAGAACGTGATTTCCACCATCTCTCAACGCCCTGGAATATCACTTTTAATCTGATAGCCGGCATCTTTGCGTTTCTGTGCGTGTTTCCGTTTCTGTTCGTCGTGATCATCTCCTTCACCGATGAGGTGGCGCTGGCGCGGGATGGCTATAAGCTGATTCCGGCAAAATGGAGTCTCGGCGCATACCGTTATGTGTTTGAATCCGGAGATATGCTGCTGCGTTCCTATGGTGTGACGATTTTTGTAACGGTGATCGGGACGATCATCAGCCTTTTGTTTATCGCTTTTTATGCGTATGCCATTTCCCGGAAAAGCTTCCGTTACCGCAATTTTTTCTCGTTCTTCGCGTTTTTTACCATGCTGTTCAACGGTGGACTTGTGCCGACTTATATTATCGTTACGCAGTTTCTAAGCCTGAAGGATACGATCTGGGCGCTGATTTTGCCGCTGGCGGTGAATGCTTTTTACATTATGATTCTGCGCACCTTCTACAGCACGAGTGTGCCTGATGCCATAATCGAATCCGGCAAAATCGACGGGGCGGGCGAGTTCCGTATCTTCCTGAAATTGGTACTGCCTTTATCACTGCCCGGTCTGGCTACGATTGCCTTGTTCAGCACCCTCGGCTATTGGAATGACTGGTTCAATGCGCTGCTGTACATCGACAACCCGAATTTAGTCCCGCTGCAATCGATGCTGATGCGGATCGAGACCAGTATGCAGTTTATTTTACAGAACTCCCAGAACAGTTCGCTAAGTCTGGAAGCTCTTCGCTCCATGCCGCAGGATACATCGCGGATGGCGATGGTCGTGCTGGCGACAGGGCCGATTATTTTTGCTTATCCGTTCTTCCAGCGTTATTTCATTCAAGGTCTTACTGTAGGGGCTGTTAAAGAATGAGTTATACAAACCCGAATTTACCTGCTGAAGAACGGGCGGAGCATCTGCTCGGACTGATGACTTTGGAAGAGAAGGCCGGCCAGCTGATTCAGCCTTTCGGCTGGCAGGCCTATGAACATAGAGACGGTAAGATGACCTTGACAGAAAGCTTCAAGGAGAAGGTTGCGGGGGGCGGCGTGGGCTCGCTTTACGGGATGTTGCGCGCTGACCCGTGGACCGGTGTGACGCTGGCCACTGGCCTGTCTCCGCGTGAAGGTGCGGAAGCGGTGAATACGCTCCAGCGGTATGTGCTGGAGCATTCGCGGCTGGGCATTCCGGTATTGATCGGCGAGGAGTGCTCGCATGGCCACATGGCGATCGGGGCCACCGTATTCCCGGTGCCCCTGTCGCTGGGCAGCTCATGGAATGTGGAGCTGTATCGTGAGGTCTGCCGCGCCGTAGCGCTGGAGACACGCAGTCAGGGCGGCGCGGTTACGTACTCGCCGGTGCTGGATGTGGTGCGCGATCCCCGCTGGGGCCGCACCGAGGAGTGCTTCGGCGAGGACGCTTACCTGATCAGCGAGATGGCGGTTGCGGCCGTTGAAGGTCTGCAGGGGGAATTCTTGCAGAGCGGCGGCAGCGTGGGGGCTACGCTGAAGCATTTTGTGGGATACGGCAGCTCAGAAGGCGGCCGGAATGCCGGACCTGTGCACATGGGCTGGCGTGAACTGCTGGAAGTGGATCTGCTGCCTTTCAAAAAAGCGGTCGAAGCGGGTGCAGTCTCCATTATGCCTGCTTATAACGAAATAGACGGCGTGCCTTGCACGACAAATACAGAGCTACTAGAGGATATACTCCGCGAAGCATGGGGGTTTGAGGGTCTAATCATTACCGACTGCGGAGCTATCGAGATGCTGGCCTCTGGGCATGATGTGGCTGAAGATGGCATGGATGCAGCTGTGCAGTCACTGGAAGCCGGCATCGACATGGAGATGTCCGGGGAAATGTACGGCAAATACCTGGTGGCCGCCGTTCGTGAAGGCAAGCTGGACCTGGCACTGCTAGATCGTGCGGTCCGCCGCGTGCTGACGCTCAAGTTCAGGCTGGGCCTGTTCGAGCAGCCATACGCTGATCCTGATGCGGCTGAACGCGTCATCGGCAGCAAAGCGCATCAAGATCTGGCCCGGCAAGTGGCGGGCGAGAGCATCATCCTGCTGAAAAATGAAGCAGGTGTGCTGCCATTGTCCAAGACCGCCGGCACGATCGCCGTCATTGGCCCTAACGCCGATGCCGGGTATAACCAGCTCGGCGATTATACCTCACCGCAGCCTCCGGCTAAGGTAGCGACCGTGCTCAGCGGCATCCGCAGCAAGCTGGCTGCAGAGCCGGAGCGGGTGCTCTATGCACCGGGCTGCCGGATCAAAGGCGATTCGCGCGAAGGTTTTGAAGCCGCGCTCGCTTGTGCAGAGCAGGCCGATACCGTTGTTATGGTCGTCGGCGGCTCCAGTGCACGCGATTTCGGGGAAGGCAGTATTGATCTCAAGACAGGCGCGTCCAAGGTGACGGAGAATGCCTGGAATGATATGGACTGCGGCGAAGGCATTGACCGGGTGACATTGACCCTGTCGGGAGTGCAGCTGGAACTGATCCAGCGGGTTCATCAGCTCGGCAAACCTGTGATCGTCGTTTATATTAACGGCCGTCCGGTGAGTGAGCCATGGATTGACGAGCATGCACATGCCATTCTGGAAGCCTGGTATCCAGGCCAAGAAGGCGGGCACGCTGTTGCGGATATCCTGTTCGGCGATGTGAACCCGTCCGGGAAGCTGACTGTATCCGTGCCGAAGCATGTGGGCCAGCTCCCGGTCTATTACAACGGCAAACGTTCCCGTGGCAAAAGATATCTGGAGGCCGATTCCCAGCCTCAATATCCGTTCGGCTTCGGGCTTAGCTACACTGAATTTGCGTACTCCGGGTTGAAGGTGGAGCCGGAAGTAATTGCGGCTGGGGAGACGGCTACAGTTTCCGTGGACGTTCAGAATACAGGAGACCGTGAGGGCGCAGAGGTGGTGCAACTGTACATTTCCGATGTCGCCAGTAAGGTCACCCGTCCCGCGAGGGAATTGAAGGCTTTTGACAAAATTAAGTTGGCTCCGGGTGAGAAGCAAACCGTGTTGTTCACGGTAGGACCGGAGCAATTGCAATATATCGGACCGGACTTAAGACCTGTTGTAGAGCCAGGAGCGTTTAAAGTGCTGGTGGGTAAGCATGTAAATGATACACTGAGCACCGATTTGACGGTGAGGGGGTAAAGACATGGAACGCATTAAACGCTTCATCCGCGAGCTCTCCGAGCAGCAATGGCTAGAGGTGCAGGAATTGCGCGATTGGGAGATTCTGTCCTCGGTGTATCAATTGCCGGGACAGTATGACAAGCTGCAGCCTTACAAAGAAGGCGGCAATTATAATCTGTTCCCGAGTGTGCAAGGAACGACCTATTTCTTCCGCCGTACTTTAGAGATTCCGGTTAACTGGCTACCGGGCCACACCGGGCTGATTTTTGCTTCAGGTGGGGAAGGGCTGCTGCGGGTGAACGGTGAATCGCGGCAAGGACTCGACCGTAATCATACCTTCGTGACTCTGGCAGGTGATCCATCTGGCCGTCCGTTGGACCTGGAAATCGAACTCTTCGATCCGGTCCCCGAGCCGGTGGATCCATTAAATCAACAGGCGGTGATCCAGCCGCCGATTCGGCTGATCCACAGCCAGCTGGTGCTGGTGAACAGACCTGTGCAGAGTCTAATGTACACGGCAGTAGTGATTCGCGATTCAGCAATTCTGCTGCCTGAGCAGGACCAGCGCCGTAACCGGATGCTGGAAGCTTTGTATGTGGCGATGGATGAATTCGTTGGCCTTACCACGCAGGAGATCCGCGAGGGTGGTGAGATTACGCGAATCGAGCAGAAGCTGCGGGGCAGAGTCGGGGAGATCGGCGGTCATGCCGAAGGAACAATCCACATGGTGGGCCAGTCCCATATCGATATTGCTTGGCTGTGGCCTGCGCGTGAGACCGTGCGCAAGACGAGCCGGACGTTCTCGACGGTGAATGCCCTGATGGACGAATATCCTGATTATCAATATGCACAGAGCCAGCCGCTGCTGTTCGAATATTTGAAAGACAATGACCCGGTACTCTATGAGAAGGTCAAGGCACGCATCCGTGAAGGACGCTGGGAACTGGTCGGTGGGATGTGGATCGAACCGGATCTGAACATTCCGAGCGGAGAATCACTAATGCGGCAAATGCTGTATGGCCAACGCTTTTATCTCGAAGAGTTCGGGCGGACCTCGCAGATTGAGTGGCTGCCGGATACCTTCGGCTACTGCGCTTCTCTGCCGCAGATTCTGCAGCATGGTGGAATCAAATATTTTATGACCACCAAGCTGGGCTGGAATGACACAAATGTCTTCCCTTACGATCTGTTTCATTGGGTCGGCATTGACGGCACGCCGATGTTGTCTTACCTGAATCATGGGGTCAATGAGAATACGCTGCCCAAAGATGTTCATGAACACTATCAGTCCTTCCGCGAAAAAGATAAACATAATGAGCAGATGCTGCTCTATGGGCATGGTGACGGCGGCGGCGGGGTCACCCGCGAGATGCTGGAATATATCCAGCGTGCCGAGCTAATGGTCGGCCAGCCGGAGAGTAAATACAGTAATGCCGCGGATTTCTTCGCAGGTATTACGCGCAGTCAGCCGCAGCTGCCGCAGTGGCGGGGTGATCTGTATCTGGAGCTGCACCGCGGCACCTACACTACGCACGGCCGCAACAAGCGGAACAACCGCAAGGCGGAAGTGTTGTACCGTGAAGCAGAGCTGTGGCAGACATTAGCTTCGCCGCAGCTGGATACGGAGCAATGTACCGTAGTTGCCGGGCAGCTGCATCAGGGCTGGAAGCTGATTTTGTTGAACCAGTTCCATGATATTATTCCGGGCTCGGCGATTACCGAAGCTTACGAGACCTCGGAGAAGGAATACGCAGAGGTGTTTGAGCTTGGCCGTGTTGCGCTTCAGCCGGGGCTTGCGGCATTGGCCGGGAACATTAACACGTCAGGCGAGGGCACACCCTACATTGTTTTTAATAGTTTGGGTTGGGCGCGGGATGCCGTGGTCGAACTTACCCTCAGCGAAGAAGTAGCCGCCAGCGGAAACTTTGCGGTGTATGGCGAGGATAACGTGCTGCTGGAAGCAGATGTCCTGACGGAGGAGGCAGCAATTTCTGGTGTCTCGGTTCACGTTCCGGAGATTCCGGCCTTTGGCTACAAAACAATCTGGATTCGTGATCTGTCACAGAACACATCCGATGAAAGTAATGCAGAACCTGCCGCTGCTGAACATAATCAAACAGCTGCAGGAGCTGTTCCCTTCGGCGACCGTTGGGAGACGGACTATTATCGTATTACCTTTAATGAGCGGGGAGAAATCACCAGTCTTTTTGATAAAAAAGGAAACCGGGAGATCGTAAAATCCGGTGAGCCGGCGAACCGCTTCCACTTTTTCCATGACCGTCCGACGCTTTGGGATGCCTGGGACATTGACAACCGTTATGAAGCCCAACCCGCCGGGGAGGCTGAACTTATAGAAAAGGCAGTGATCCGCACTGGTGCGGTGCAGGATATTTTGCGCTTCCGCTGGAAGCTGGGCCAATCCGAGATTACTCAGGATATGATTCTACATCACCATAGTTCCCGGATTGATTTCCAGACGCATGTGAGCTGGAACGAAGCCCATAAGCTGCTTAAGGTAGGGTTTCCGATTGATGTTGTCGCGGATAAGGCGACTTACGAGATCCCATTTGGTGCGCTGGAACGTCCGACCCACCGCAACACCAGCTGGGAGCAGGCGCAGTATGAGGTTTGCGGGCACCGTTTTGCCGATGTATCCGAACGTGGGTATGGCGTCAGTCTGCTGAATGATTGCAAATACGGCTATGACATCCAAGGCAGCACCATTCGTTTGTCGCTCCTGCGCGCGCCGAAATGGCCGGATGCTACTGCGGATCTCGGCGAGCACGACTTCACCTATTCGCTATATCCGCACCGTGGGGATTGGCGGGAGGCTCATACTGTTCACCGTGCAGCAGAGCTAAATCATGAGCTGTATACTTTTGCAGCTTCATCAACACAGGGGCAGCTGCCGCCAACAGGCTCATTTATCGGATTCTCCGGTGAGCATGTGGTGCTGGATACGATTAAGCCATCCGAGGACGGGCAGGGGACTGTTCTCCGTTTCTACGAATCCTCGGGAGGCCGCGAGCGGGTTCAGCTCAAATGGCAGCATCCGGTTCAAAGCGTCTACCTGTCCAATGCTCTGGAAGAGCAGCTGGAACTGATCGGACACACGGCTGGCGGTGAATTGGAACTTCACTTTGCCCCTTACGAGATCAAAACAATCTACATCAGAAATTAAATAATCACATCACAGATGCAAAGGAGCATAACTCACTTGGAACAATTCCGATTACCCAAAATAGCAATGCCCCAGCTGCCGCTGCCGCAGGCCGTACAAGAAGTGCTTGCCGAAGCGGAGGAGAAGCTGGCACATCGCCCGAAGCTGTTGCAGCTCTTCAAGAACTGCTTTCCGAATACGCTGGAGACGACTACTAAACTGCTGGATGACGGAACCACCTTTGTGATTACCGGCGATATTCCGGCCTCCTGGCTGCGTGATTCAGTGGAGCAGGTAATTCAATACGTGCCTCTGGCCAAAAACGATCCCGATCTCCAGCGCATCATCGGCGGTCTTATCAAACGCCATATTCAGTATATTCATATCGATCCTTACGCCAATGCATTTAATGAGTCGGCCAATGACTGGCACTGGAACACTACGGATGTGACCGAGATGTCACCATGGGTATGGGAGCGTAAATTTGAGATTGATTCGTTATGTTTTGTTGTGCGCCTCGCTTATACCTACTGGAAAGAGACGGGCCTGACGGATTTCTTCGACGCGGGGTTCAAGTCGGCCATGCGCCAGATCTTCGATTTGTTCAAAAGAGAGCAGCGGCATTTCGAGCAGTCTCCGTACCGGTTCAGCCGCAATAACGGCATTCCGGAAGATTCTCTGCGCAACAGCGGTCTAGGCATGCCGGTGAACTATACCGGAATGATCTGGTCGGGGTTCCGGTCCAGCGATGATGCCTGTGATTTCCACTACAACATTCCTGGCAATATGTTCGCCGTTGTCGCGCTGCGCCAGATGCAGGAATTCGCGGAGTGGGTCTTCCGCGATCTAGACTTCCTGGCTGAACTTAAAGAGCTGGAATTTGAAGTGGATCATGGCATCAAGCTCTACGGCATTTATCGCCATCCGGAGTTTGGTCCGATTTATGCTTATGAGACCGACGGCTTCGGCAATTACTGCCTGATGGACGATGCGGGAACGCCCGGACTGATCTCCATTCCGTATCTGGGTTACGCTTCGGCGGATGATCCCATCTATCAGAACACCCGACGTTTCGCATTGAGCAAAGAAAATCCGTTCTATTATGAAGGCACAGCTGCTAAAGGGATCGGCAGCCCGCACACTCCGGAGAACTATATCTGGCATATGGCGTTGTCTATGCAGGGCATTACGGCTCAGACTACCGAAGAGAAGCTGGAACTGATTGCCATGCTGGAAAGTACGGATGCCGGAACCGGATATATGCATGAAGGTTTCCATGTGGATGATCCTAGTGTATTTACCCGCAGCTGGTTTGCATGGTCGAACAGCTTGTTCTCGCAGCTTGTCTATCGGGCGATGAAGGAAGGTATTCTGTGAGCGGGGGCCGCATCATCCTGTTCGCGGATCCGTCTTTTCCCGGGTATAACGCAGCGGGCGGACTGACAACGGAACAGGCACAGTCTATAGGAATACATCATACTGACCCTCCTGTTTATGCAGAACAGCTGGCCGCAACGCTAGACAGCGCCAAGGCCGGGGACTGCTTCGTTAGCTTCCATGCTCCATACTTTCCGAAGGAGGCTTGGCCTTCCATCGTCGCCTATTTGAGCAGAGGCGGCAGCTTGATCAGCATTGGCGGTGCCCCGTTTAAGTATCCAGTCCGCCTAGTCGCTGAAGAGTGGCGGATCGAAGCTGAGCAGACTGCCTATCACCGCCAGCTGCATATCCATGAAGCGCTGCGTGTGAGCAGCGCAGATCGCATACAGCAGCATGTCGCGCTTAGAGACATTCCGCTCTTTGTAGGCGATGAGCAGCTGCTGGCCCTGTCGGATACCTGGAACCTGGTGCCGCATGTCACTAAAAGCAGTGACCTGCCGGAGCAGATGGGTTCCAGTGGCCCCATGGACACGCGGATCTATCCGCTGCTTAAGGGCATTACCGCCGCCGGGCGTGAAGTTTCTGCTCCAGCTGTGCTGTGGGAGCATATCGGCGGGCCTTTTGCCGGTGGCCGCTGGCTCTTCATCGGCCAACCGCTTACGCCTGATTTCTGGAATCAAGGCGGAACGGAAGCATTAACCCGCTGGGCAACCTTTGCCGCTCGGGGTGTAACAGAGCTGTGGCTGAAGCCCAACTATGCTTCTTATGAAGAAGGCGAGCGGCCGCTGCTGTTTTTGCAGGGCCAGCGGCTAAGCCGTAGCCAATCGTCACCGACATCAGCGCAGTGGACCCTGAACATCACTCTGAGCAAAGACGGGGAGTCTATCCCATGTTTCACTCACGCGTGCAAGCTTGAGGTTAGTCGCGAGCTAAACTTCCTACGTGTACCGCTTGCTGTAGAAATTCAACCTGGCCTGTATCATCTTTCTTGCCATGCTGTATCGGAAGAAGGCGAAGTGCGGATGTTGCGTCAAGGCTTTTGGGGATATGACGTGGGCCTGTTATCGCAGGGGGAACCGATTAAGGCTGGAAGAGATTATTTTATCAAAGACGGTCAGCCTTTACCTGTTGTCGGCATGACTTATATGACCTCTGACGTAGCGCGGAAGTTTCTATTCCTGCCAAATGCTGATGTCTGGGATCGGGATATGGCACAGATGCGGAAGGCAGGCATCAACTGGATTCGTACCGGCATCTGGACAGCCTACCGCAATATTATGCAGGTAGACGGTCATGCCTCGGAAGAAGTGCTGCGGGCGATTGATGCTTTTCTACTGACTGCGAAGCGGCATGAGCTGCAGGTTACCTTTACGTTCTTCTCCTTTACGCCGGAGACTTGGGAAGGGACGAATCCTTATCTCGATCCGCGCAGTGTAGAAGCGCAAAAACGGTTCATCCGCTCCATCGTCGCACGGCATCGCACGACAACCCATGTCGATTGGGATTTGATCAATGAACCGTCAATGTTCGATCCGCCGCGGATTTTCTCGGACGGACCGAGCTCGGCGCGAGATAAATATGAACGCGCTGCTTTCTCTGCTTGGCTGGAAGAACGCCATGGTGATATAACTTCGCTACAAGAGCGCTGGAATATGACGCCGCTGGAATTGCCGGATTTTGCGGCTGCACAACCTCCTGAGCAAGAAGAGATTAACTTTAGTGTGCAGGATATTCATTCCGGGAAGCGCGGCACACGTTGGCTCGACTACTGCCTGTTCTCCATGGACATGCACAACGTATGGGCAAGGGAGCTAAGCGGCACTATCAAGGAACTCTGCCCAGATCATTTAGTGACCGTAGGGCAGGATGAGGCTTTGGGTGCCCAACGGCCATCGCCGTTCTTTTATGAGCGCGATGTCGATTACACCACTGTTCACAGCTGGTGGTTGAATGACAATCTGCTCTGGGATGGGATTTTTGCCAAAACCCATCACAAACCGAACCTCATTCAGGAGACCGGCATCATGTACGTAGAGACGCCAGACGGACGGGCTAAACGCAGTGAGGAAGAATTGCGGGCCGTGCTGGAGCGCAAATATGCCTATGCGTTTGCTTCTGGAGGTGCCGGGGCTGTGCAATGGATCTGGAACACGAACTTTTATATGGATAATGCCAATGAATCACAGATCGGTGCGCTGCGGGCCGATGGGACTGAGAAGCCGGAAGCGGATGTGTCTTATGATTTTGGGCGGTTCATCGGCGAAGCCGGGGGATTATTTGACGGGCGGAAGCTGGAAGAGATTACCGTGGTTTTCCCTTACTCTAATGACTTCTCTAACCGGAAGCTCGCCTATGATGCGACTACCCGCCTGACACGGATCTTATCTTATCAGCTTCATTTGCCTTTCCGCGCCGTATCGGAATACGATCTGGCTCCGCTGGAGGCAGAGCCGGCTAAGTTGATTCTCCTGCCGAGTGTGCACAATCTGGATAATGACGCCCTTCAGCAATTGCTGGACATAGTGGAGCGTACAGGTGCCGTTCTACTCATTACTGGAGCATTGGGGGTTGATGCGTATTGGCAGCCTTCGGATCGTATGGACGCAATAGTAGGAGCCCGTAAACTTGGCAACATGCGCCGTGAGGAGCAGCTTCTATTGAACGGACGCAAGTTTGCAGTGTCCTACGGACAGAAGCGAATCGCGGAGCTAGTCAAAGAAACGCCAGCAAATGCAGATGTTGATTCGTCTAGCTCAGGCGGTGTAGGTGATTACCTCATCGAACGCCAGCTTGGCACAGGTCGCCTGCTCTGGTGCCCGCTACCTTTAGAACTGAATGACCGAGACGAGCCGATCGCCGCGCTCTACCAATATGCTGCACTAGCCGCAGGTATCGTAACCGAGCTGGAGTGGATCAGCGGGGGAGACTTGCCAGGTGTGTACGGGCGGAAGCTTGCTTTTGCAGAAGGTTCATTGTATATCTTCGTATCTGAATACGCCTGGGATGCCGAACTTGAAATAAAAGATCCTGCAACTGGAGCTCACTACTCATTTTTACTGGAGAAAGAACGTTCGGTGTTGTTTGCAGCTGATTCAGCGGGCAAGCTGGTAGCTGTCTATAGACCTGAAGAGGTTAACATTACGCTTAATAAATGCTGAAGAACTGAGGTGTACACACAGATGACCCACGCAACAACCAAAACAGCCCATATCGTGTCCCATACTCACTGGGACCGTGAATGGTATTTGCCCTATGAGAAACACCACGTCCGTCTGGTTCAGCTGGTGGATGCACTGCTTGCGAAGCTGGACGGAGATTCCGCCTTCTGCAGTTTTTACCTCGATGGGCAAACCATTATTCTGGAGGATTATCTTCAGGTTCGGCCAGAGAACAAAGAGAAGCTGGAGAAGTATATCCGGGATGGGCGAATCTTGATTGGACCTTGGTACATTTTGCAGGATGCATTCCTGACGAGCGGCGAGGCAAATGTGCGGAATATGCAGATCGGCCATCAGGATGCCGAGAAATACGGCAAGCCTTCCAAAATCGGTTATTTTCCTGATACCTTTGGATTGGTTGGACAGACTCCGCAGCTGATGTTGCAGTCAGGGATTACGAATGCTTTTTTTGGACGCGGGGTGAAGCCTACGGGATTTAACAACACTGTATCGGATGCGGGTTATGAGTCCTCTTTCTCCGAGCTGATCTGGGAAGGACCGGATGGATCCAAAATTCTCGGTATCCTATTTGCCAACTGGTATTCTAACGGCAATGAAGTTCCTGTTGAGGAAGGTGCGGCTCGGGAATTCTGGGACCGTAAGCTTGCGGATGCAGAGAAGTATGCTTCAACGGGGGAGTTATTGTTCATGAACGGGTGCGACCACCAGCCTCTGCAATTGGATTTGCCGGAAGCTATTCGCACCGCCGAAAAGCTATACCCTGAGGTGAAGTTCGTGCATTCAAATTTCCCGGACTATCTGCAAGCCTTGGATCAGCAATTATCCTCGGGTCAGCGGGAGCTCTCCACCGTTACAGGGGAACTGCGCAGCCAGCGTACAGACGGATGGGGCACCTTAGTGAACACAGCCTCAGCCCGGGTTTATTTGAAGCAGATGAACCAGCTGGGCCAGACTCTTTTGGAAAAAGTAGCCGAGCCGCTGGCCTCCATCGCCTGCCTGTCCGGACAAGACTACCCGCACCATCTATTCACCTATGCCTGGAAGACGCTGATGCAGAACCATCCGCATGACAGTATCTGTGGTTGTAGTGTGGATGAAGTGCATCGTGAGATGGTAACTCGTTTTGATAAAAGCCGGCATGTTGCCGAAAGCATCATAGATGACAGTGCTAAGTTTATCGCAGATCAAGTGGAGACTTCGGGCTTTTCCGCCTACGGGGAAGATGCAGTTCCTTTTGTAGTGATGAATACCACAGGGTGGAAGCGTACGGGAACGGTGACTATAGAGCTGGATGCTGAACGGTTATATCTGCGCGAGGGTTATCCTTTGGATGAGACCGCCCGCAGAATGCTGGCTGTTGATTTGTCCGGCCGGATTCTCGTCGATCACACAGGGGAGGAATTAGCGTCTACAGTGGAAGACCTGGGTTTAAGCTTTGGTTACGATCTGCCTGATGACCAATTCCGCCAGCCGTATATGTGCCGCAAGGTGAGACTTACTTTTGAAGCACGCAATGTGCCTGCACTTGGGCTCTGTACTTACGCTTGGGTACAATCAACTACGGAATCCGCTCAGGGAAGCTCTTTAATAGAAGGAGAGCGCAGCTTGGAGAATGCATCTCTCAAGGTAGTTGTTGCTGAGGATGGTTCATTTACGTTATTGGATAAGCATAGCGGTACCACTTATCATGAGTTGGGGATTTACGAGAATACCGGAGACGTAGGCAATGAATACATGTACAAGCAGCCAGAAGGTGAACAAGCGCTGACGACCAAAGGCCAGCCTGCAGTCATTAAGGTGATTGAAGACTCTCCCTTCCGTGCGGCCATTGAGATCCGAATAGACTGGGAGATTCCGGCTTCGGCGGATGACACCTTGGAGGCGGAACAGCGTGCACTTGTGTATTATCCTGAGCGTAAAGCGCAGCGGAGTGTAAACACGGTGGTTTTGAAGCTTCGTACCGTCGTTTCGCTGGAGCGGGAAGGCAAAGGTGTGCATATTGAATCCACAATTAATAACCAAGCCAAGGATCACCGGGTGCGAATGCTGTTCCCGATCGATCTGTCTACCGATGTGCATCGTGTAGATTCTATGTTCGAAGTGGCTACGCGGGACAATAATCCGGCACCAGAATGGGTAAATCCGAGCAACACTCAACATCAGCAATCCTTTGTGGATGTCAGCAATGGCGATGTAGGACTTACGGTAGCCAACCAGGGATTGAACGAATATGAGGTTCTGCGGGATGGACGCAATACTATTGCCGTCACCTTGCTACGCAGCGTAGGGGAATTGGGGGATTGGGGCTGGTTCCCAACACCGGAAGCTCAGTGCCTGGGCGAATATACAGCACAACTGGAGCTGATTCCTCATTCTGGTGAGGGAAGTGAACAGCGGGCATTTACAGAGGCCTATCAATTCCAGATCCCTTGGACGGTATGTCAGACCGGCCTGCATAGCGGGAAGTTGAACTCTGGATATACCCCATTGGTTTGGGAGGGAGATAACATGGCCTTCTCATCTATGAAAATGAACGGAACTTCCGGCGACTTGTTTTTGCGTTGGTACAATATGTCCGCTCAGCGGACACAATTGCAACTGAAAGTGAACAGTCCTCAAGAGTATTTATTTAAAAGCAATATCTTAGAGCAGTCTAACCCTGCTTTACAAGGAGCAACGTCTTCGGTTCACCATTTAGAGATCGGACCATCTGAGATTGTAACTGTAGGTGCGAAATTAAGCTTCTAAGTAAAAAGATGCCCCGGCGCCTCCCTGCCGGGGCATCTTTTGATTTACTTTCTTCTATAAGACTTATGCCAATCTTGAATGGCCTCTTGGCGGGAGGGGGATCTCATCTGGATCCAATTGTTTGTCTCCCATTCATGAATCGCCTGCTGTTTAGTTTGGTAAAAGCTGTAGTCGCAAATGTTCCAGCTGTTATACAGTTTCTGATACCATTTCCCTTTAGGGATGTCGCCAGGGTAGCGGCGGACGGCTTTATTGGCTTGTTCTTTTGCCCATGAGGAACCGTGTTTCTGTTGATCGCTGCACACGGGTTGCTTTTTCACACTTCTGCTCATTGATTCTCCAACCTCCTTTTTGAGGGAAGCTAGAGATCATGCAAGGTCTTTATATGAATCACCTCTTTGCCAAAAAATAATGGAATTGATTGATGCCTATGTATGAAGGGGCTCTGATGTTAATAGATAGACGCGGAAAAGGGGAATACGGTTGCGATACAATTGCGGAGAAGTATGTGTTTAGTTTTTTTAAAATAAAGCTTGCAATGCATCTCCATACATGATATATTCTAAGTCCGGCCAAGAAGTACACATGCCGAGCTCGAAAAAGAAGTTAAAAAAGAGCTTGACATTAAATAGCCGAACATGATATAGTATAAGAGTTGATGCTGAGACATTGAACGGCGCCAACGAGAACTTGATCTTTGAAAACTGAACAACGAGTGAGTAGGAAATCACGCAAGTGAAATCCAAA